>NZ_JOGH01000039.1:0-77503 GCF_000721345.1 Kitasatospora sp. NRRL B-11411
GGGCGGGGTCGAACGGGTAGGGGCCGAGGGTGGCGAGGGCGTCGGTGGGGTCGTCGGAGGCGCCGGTCCAGACGGTGTAGCGGGGGTGGGTGAGCGGTGGCAGGGCGGCGAGGCGGACGGGGAGCAGCAGGGTGTCGGAGTCGAGCAGCGCGGTGTCGGTGTCGCCCCAGCGGCCGTTGAGCGGCTGGACGTCGAGTTCGGCGCCGGTGCGGGCGTCCAGGGTGCGGGCGATCAGTACGTCGCTGCCCTTGAGGCGGTCGGCGACCACGGTGGCGTCGGGGGTGCCGTCGCCGTCGGTGTCGATCGAGGCGCGCACGCCGAGGGCGCCGGCGGGGGTGGCGGCGGGGGCCCACAGGACGGCGGCGAGGTAGAGCGTGCCGTGGCCGTCGACGGCGGCGGCCGCGTAGTGGAGGTTCGCGGAGCGTTCGGCGGGGTCGTCGACGCAGAGGTCGGTGTCGGCGGCGGGGCAGTCGGGCCAGCGCGGTCCTTCGCCGCCCGGCTGGAGGGCGGTGAGCAGGCCGGGGCGGGGGTCACCGGAGACGGCGAAGGTGGCGGCGGTGCCGAGCGCGGTGGCGGCGGTGGCGGCGCGCGGGGCGGCGAACAGCGGGACGCGCAGCGGCGGGAGGGTGCCGTCGTCGGGGGTGAGGGTGAGCCGGCCGGAGAGTTCGCCGCGGTAGCTGCGGGCGTGCCCGGCCTGCAGCAGGTCGAGGGTGGGGTCGGGGGCGCGGCCGAGGTCGGCGCCGAGCCGGAGCGTGACGGTGACGGTGGCGCTGCCGTGCGGCGGCAGGTCGACCCGGGCGGGCGAGATCCCGAAGGCGGCGCCGGGCAGCGCGGTGGCGGGCGCGTAGCCGGTGGCGTACGACAGCGGGCGCTCGCCCAGGTTGCGGACGGTCACCTCGCGGGTGGCCGTCGTCGCGCCGGTGGCCTCGACCACGCCGAAGGAGACGCCGACCGCGCCCTCGGTCTGCGCCCCGTACGCGAGCACGGGGGTGCGGACGGCGGCGTCGGCGCGGACCCGGCCGCTGCCGGTGCGCTCGGGGCCGTACACCGGGCCGGTGCGGCCGTCGTGCGAGTAGGTGTCGGTGGCGGTGTCCATCAGCGCGGCCTTGACCTCGGCCGGGTCGTAGTCGGGGTGCGCGGAGCGGACCAGCGCGGCCAGGCCGGCCAGGTGCGGGGTGGCCATCGAGGTGCCGTCCTCGCGCATGCCGCCGGTGCCGGTGCCCGCCTTGGCCGACCAGACGGTCTCGCCGGGGGCGGCCAGGTCGGGCTTGACCACGCCGTCGACGCCGATGCCGCGCGAGGTGAAGGAGGCGAGGGTGTCGGTGCGCTGCGGCTGGTCCTGCGGGACGGCGCCGTGCAGCGGGTTGCCCGGGGCGGCGAGCCGGACGGTGACCGGGCCGCGGGCGGCGGCGTCGAGCAGCCGCTGCCCGTCGGCGCGGGCCAGGATCGCGGCGGGGATGCGGTCGTCCCCGGCGATCTCGCCGAGGTTGTCGCCGTCGGCGGCGTAGAGCGTGCCGACGGCTCCGGCGTCGGCGGCGTGGTCGGCGCGCGGGGCGGAGCCGCAGGCCCGGTCCGGGTCCTTGGTGGTCCAGCGCAGCACGGCGACCCTGCCGCGCAGCCGGTCGGCGTCGGCGGGCGAGAACGGCGCGCAGCCGTCCGACTGGTCGGCGGGGACGGCGAGTTCGCCGCTGACCTCGGTGTCGTCCCAGTGGGTGTACTTGCTGCTCCAGTGCGCGGGGACGTTCCCGGCGAGCGCGGCGGGGGCGAGCACGGTGATGCCGTCGGCGTCGCCGTGCTCGTCGACCGAGGCGGCGGCGGTGAGCACCCGGGCGGCGGTGCCGGGGCTGCCGCCGACGCCGTAGACGTCGCCCTCGTTCCCGGCGGCGGCGACCACCACGGTGCCCAGCGCGGCGAGCCGGTCGGCGGCCAGCGCGTCGGCGTCGCCGGGGCGGCCGTAGGGGCTGCCGAGCGAGAGGTTGACCACGTCGAGGCGGTCGGAGAGGTCGCCGTCGCCGTTCGGGTCGGCGGCCAGGTCGAGGGCGGCGGAGAGCTGGTCGGTGGAGCCGTCGCAGCCGAACACCTTGATGGCGTACAGCTGGGCGCCGGGGGCCGCGCCGGGGGCGACCCGGAAGTCGGCCGGGTCCAGGCCGGGGCGGTAGGGGCCGCGGTAGGGCCGGCCGTCGGCGGTGACGCCGAGCCCGGCGGCGGTGCCGGCCACGTGGGTGCCGTGGCCGTTGGCGGCGCAGTCCAGCGGGTTGTCGTCGGGGTGCGGGTCGGGCTGGTAGTGGGCGGCGGCCGGGTCGGGGTCGTAGTCGTCGCCGACCAGGTCCTTGCCGCCGACCACCTTGGCGTTGGGGAACAGCCCGGCGGGGGCGGGCTTCGCGCCGTCCACCGCGCGGTAGGCCGCGGGGGTGCCGGGGCCGCCGAAGTCGGCGTGGGTGTAGTCGATGCCGGAGTCGACGACGCCGATCCGGACGCCCTCGCCGGTGTGGCCCGCCGGGCCGTCCCAGACCTGCGGGGCGCCGGTGAGCGGCACCGAGTAGCCGTTGGCGCGCCGCTTGAGGGCGACGGGGCGCACCGCGCGGACGCCGGGCAGCGCGGCCAGCTTCGGGAGTTCGGCGGCGGGCAGCCGCAGGGCGAGGCCGCTGGCCAGGGTGCGGGTGCGGTAGAGCGGGCGGGCGTCGGGGACGGCGCGCCGCAGGGCGGCGGTGAGCGCGTCCAACGAGCGGTCGGCGACGGCCCGTTGGGCGCCGCCGGCGCTCGCGGCGGCGCGCCGGGCCTGGTCGGGGGTGCGCAGCTGTCGGCGGGCGTCGTCCCGGGCGCGCTGCCAGGCGGTGGCGGCGGGCTCGGTGGCGAGTTCCACGAACACGGTGGTGCTCGGGCCGTCGGCGGGCCGGTCGTCGGCCAGCGCGGGGACGGCGGCCGGGGCGAGCAGGGCGAGGGCGGCGAGGAGGCCGAGGGGGGTGCGCACGGCCCCAAGGTAGGAGCCGTCGCGGGGCCGGGGGCGGAGGTTCACCCCGTGGGTGACGGTCCGTCACCCGTCCGGCCCAGCGGGGGCGTCGGCGGTCAGCCGCCGATCGGGGCGCCGTTGTCGCGGCGGTCGAGGGCGCGCTGGAGGGCGGCGGCGGTGCGGGGGTCGGCCGGCAGGGCGCGGCGGCGGCGCGGGGCCGCGGCGCGGGCGGTGGCGGTCGTGGTGGCGGCGGGGGCGGTGGTGCGGTCTGCGACGAACGGCATACCGGGCTCCTTGGTGCGGGGGCGCAGCGGCGCGCTGGAGGGACGAGCGGAGGTACGCCGAGCAGGGGTCGCCTGCCGCACCGCGTACGGGCCCCGCGGGCCGGGCTCCCCGTCGTGACGGGGGTGGCTCACCGTAGGACTACTCCACGGTACGACGTGGAGGGCGCGAGGTCAGCAGATTTACTTGGATTTCCTAGTATCTGAGACGGGTTTCGCTCGCGGGCATGCGAACGGCCCTTCCGCCTCAAGGTCGGAAGGGCCGTCGCGGTGGTGCGGGGGGCGTCAGCCCAGGTTCACCGAGCGGGAGAACTTGGCGCCGATCGCGGTCGCGATCTCGGCCAGGACCTCCTGGGAGACCTCGCTGTCCACGGTGATCGAGGCCAGCGCGTTGTCGCCGTCCCGGGCGACCTGCATGCCCGCGATGTTGATGCCCGCGTCGCCGAGGATCTGGCCGAGGGTGCCGACCACGCCGGGGCGGTCCTCGTAGTGGAAGAAGGCCATGTGGTCGGTGAGCGCCACGTCGACGTCGAAGCCGTCCACGCCGACGATCTTCTGGGTCTGCTTCGGGCCGGACAGGGTGCCGGAGATCGACACCTCGCCGCCGTCGGCCAGGGTGCCGCGGACGGTGATCACGTTGCGGTGCTCGGGCGACTCGCTGGAGGTGGTCAGCCGCACCTCGACGCCGCGCTCCTGGGCGAACAGCGGGGCGTTGACGTAGGACACCGTCTCGGCCACCACGTCCTCGAACACGCCCTTGAGGGCGGACAGTTCGAGCACCTTGACGTCGTGCTGGGTGATCTCGCCGCGGACCTCGACGTCCAGGCGGACGGCGACCTCGCCGGCCAGCGCGGTGAAGATCCGGCCGAGCTTCTCGGCCAGCGGCAGGCCCGGGCGGACGTCCTCGGCGATCACGCCGCCCTGGACGTTGACCGCGTCCGGCACCAGCTCGCCGGCCAGCGCGAGGCGCACCGACTTGGCGACCGCGATGCCGGCCTTCTCCTGCGCCTCGTCGGTGGAGGCGCCCAGGTGCGGGGTGGCGACCACGTTGTCGAAGGCGAACAGCGGGGAGTCGGTGCACGGCTCCTTGGAGTAGACGTCCAGGCCGGCGCCGGCCACCCGGCCCTCCTGGAGCGCCCGGACGAGCGCCTCCTCGTCGACGATGCCGCCGCGGGCGGCGTTGACGATCCGCACGCTCGGCTTGACCTTGTGCAGGGCCTCGTCGCCGATCAGGCCGATGGTCTCCGGGGTCTTCGGGAGGTGGACGGTGATGAAGTCCGCGACCTCCAGCAGCTCCTCCAGGGAGAGCAGCTTGACGCCCATCTGGGCCGCGCGGGCGGCCTGGATGTAGGGGTCGTAGGCGACGATCTTCATGCCGAACGCGGACATCCGCTGCGCGACCAGCACGCCGATCCGGCCGAGGCCGACCACGCCGAGCACCTTCTCGCTCAGCTCGACGCCGGTGTACTTGTTGCGCTTCCACTCGCCGCCCTTGAGCGCGGCGTTGGCGGGGGCGATGTTGCGGGCGACCGAGATCAGCAGGCCGCAGGCCAGCTCGGCGGCGGTGACGATGTTCGAGGTCGGCGCGTTGACGACCATCACGCCGGCCTTGGTGGAGGCGGCCACGTCCACGTTGTCCAGGCCGACGCCGGCCCGGGCGACGACCTTGAGCTTCTTGGCGGCGGCCAGCGCCTCGGCGTCCACCTTGGTGGCGGAGCGGATCAGGATGGCGTCCACGTCGGCGATCGCGGTCAGCAGCTCGGTGCGGTCGGCGCCGTTGCAGTGCCGGATCTCGAAGTCGGGGCCCAGCGCGTCGACGGTGGCGGGCGACAGCTCTTCGGCGATCAGTACGACAGATTTGCTCACGACAGTGTGTCCTTAACTGTCCGGTTCACCCCGCCGCACGGAGGTGGCGCGCACAGGGCGGGGGGAAGGTGGCATGTCGCGTAGCTAGACGCACGACGCTGTGGGCCTGACGCGTGGTTCGGAGTCTATCGGCGGGGTCCTACCGGGACTGCTCCCGTCCGGCGAAATCACCCGGACGGGAACAGCCTTGTTGTACAACCGGGACGGGCGGAGATCAGGCCTCCTGGTCGACCCAGCTCATCAGCTTGCGGAGCTTCTTGCCGGTGGTCTCCAGCAGGTGCTCGCTGTCCGCGTTCTTGTACTCGTTGTACTTCGGCAGACCGGCCTTGTACTCGGCGATCCAGGTGTTGGCGAAGGTGCCGTCCTGGATCTCGGTGAGGACCTTCTTCATCTCGGCCTTGGTGTCGGCGGTGATGATGCGGGGGCCGGTCACGTAGTCGCCCCACTCGGCGGTCTCGGAGACCGACCAGCGCATCTTCTCCAGGCCGCCCTCGTACATCAGGTCGACGATGAGCTTCAGCTCGTGCAGGCACTCGAAGTAGGCGATCTCGGGCTGGTAGCCCGCCTCGACCAGGGTCTCGAAGCCGGCCTTCACCAGGGCGGCGGTGCCGCCGCAGAGGACGGCCTGCTCGCCGAACAGGTCGGTCTCGGTCTCCTCGGTGAAGGTGGTCTTGATGACGCCGGCCTTGGTGCCGCCGATGCCCTTGGCGTACGACAGCGCCAGGTCGAAGGCCTTGCCGGTGGCGTCCTGCTCGACGGCCACGATGCACGGGACGCCGCGGCCCTCCTGGTACTGGCGGCGGACCAGGTGGCCCGGGCCCTTCGGGGCGACCATGCAGACGTCGACGTCGGCCGGCGGCTGGATGAAGCCGAACCGGATGTTCAGGCCGTGGCCGAAGAACAGGGCGTCGCCCGCCTTCAGGTTCGGCTCGATCGCGTCCTTGTAGACGTCGGCCTGGATCGGGTCCGGCACCAGGATCATGATGACGTCGGCCTCGGCCGCGGCCTCGGACGGGGTCACCACGCGCAGGCCGGCCTCGGCGGCGGCGGCACGGGACTTGGAGCCCTCCAGCAGGCCGACCCGGACGTCCACGCCCGAGTCGCGCAGCGACAGCGCGTGGGCGTGGCCCTGGCTGCCGTAGCCGATGACCGCGACCTTGCGGCCCTGGATGATGGACAGGTCGGCGTCGTCTTCGTAGAACAGCTCGGCCACGGGGGCACATCTCCTTGCGTGATGGTGGTGCCGGGGGTTCCTACCGTAGGCGCACCCGGCGGACTTCGATGGCAGTGCTCAGGTTGTGGGACGGGTCGCGGCGGCGCGCGTCAGGCGGAGCGCTCCAGCGCGCGCAGCGAGCGGTCGGTGATGGAGCGGGCGCCCCGGCCGATGGCGACCAGGCCGGACTGCACCAACTCCTTGATGCCGTACGGCTCCAGCATCCGCAGCATGGCCTCCAGCTTGTCCGAGGAGCCGGTGGCCTCGATGGTCACCGCGTCGGGCGACACGTCGACGGTCTTGGCGCGGAACAGCTGGACGATCTCGGTGACCTGCGAGCGGGTCTCCGCGTCGGCCCGGACCTTGACCAGGACCAGCTCGCGCTGGACCGCCTGGGACTGGTCCAGCTCGACGATCTTGATCACGTTGACCAGCTTGTTGAGCTGCTTGGTGACCTGCTCCAGCGGCAGCTCCTCGACGTTCACCACGATGGTCATCCGGGAGATGTCGGGGTGCTCGGTCGGGCCGACCGCGAGCGAGTCGATGTTGAAGCCGCGGCGGGAGAACAGCGCGGCGATCCGGGCGAGCACGCCGGGCTTGTTCTCGACCAGGACGGACAGGGTGTGCTTGGACATGGTGGTCATCGCTTTCGGGTCCGTGGGTCCGTCAGTCCAGGTCGTCGCCGAAGTCGGGGCGCACGCCCCGGGCGAACTGGATCTCGTCGTTGCTGGTGCCGGCCGCGACCATCGGCCAGACCATCGCGTCCTGGTGGACGATGAAGTCGATGACCACCGGGCGGTCGTTGATCTCCATCGCCTGCTTGATCACCGCGTCCAGGTCCTCGGGGCGCTCGCAGCGCAGGCCGACCGCGCCCATCGCCTCGGAGAGCAGCACGAAGTCCGGGACGCGGGTGCCCTGGGCGGGCGGCTCGATGCCGTCGTGGCCGGGGCCGGAGTGCAGCACGGTGTTGGAGTAGCGCTGGTTGTAGAACAGCGTCTGCCACTGGCGGACCATGCCCAGCGAACCGTTGTTGATGACCGCGACCTTGATCGGGATGTCGTTCAGGGTGCAGGTGGTCAGTTCCTGGTTGGTCATCTGGAAGCAGCCGTCGCCGTCGATCGCCCAGACCGGGACGTCCGGCCTGCCGGCCTTGGCGCCCATCGCGGCGGGGACGGCGTAGCCCATCGTCCCGGCGCCGCCGGAGTTCAGCCAGGTGGCCGGCTTCTCGAACTGGATGAACTGGCTGGCCCACATCTGGTGCTGGCCGACGCCCGCGGCGTAGATCGCGTCCGGGCCGACCAGCTGGCCGATCCGCTCGATCACCTGCTGGGGCGACAACCGGCCCTCGGGGGCGGGCTCGTAGCCGACCGGGTAGGTCTTCTTCCACTCGTTGAGCCGGGTCCACCACTCGGTGTAGTCGCCGCGGTGGCCGGCGTCGAACTCGGCCTGGACGGCGACGATCAGGTCGGCCAGCACCTCGCGGGCGTCGCCGACGATCGGGACGTCCGCCGGGCGGTTCTTGCCGATCTCGGCGGGGTCGATGTCGGCGTGCACGACCTTGGCGTTCGGGGCGAAGGAGTCGAGCTTGCCGGTGACCCGGTCGTCGAAGCGGGCGCCCAGGGTGAACAGCAGGTCGCTCTTCTGCAGGGCGGTGACGGCGGGGACCGAGCCGTGCATGCCGGGCATGCCCAGGTGCTGCGGGTGGCTGTCCGGGAAGACGCCGATCGCCATCAGGGTGGTGACCACGGGCGCGCCGGTCAGCTCGGCCAGGATGCGCAGTTCGGCGCCCGCGTTGGCCTTGAGCACGCCGCCGCCGACGTACAGCACCGGGCGCTTGGCGTTCACCAGCAGCTTGGCGGCCTCGCGGATCTGCTTGGCGTGCGGCTTGGTGACCGGGCGGTAGCCGGGCAGCGCGGTCTCGACCGGCCAGCGGAAGACGGTCTGCGCCTGCAGGGCGTCCTTGGCGATGTCGACCAGGACCGGGCCGGGGCGGCCGGTGGCGGCGATGTGGAACGCCTCGGCGATCACCCGGGGGATCTCGGCCGGGTCGGTCACCAGGTAGTTGTGCTTGGTGATCGGCATGGTGATGCCGCAGATGTCCGCCTCCTGGAAGGCGTCCGTGCCGATCGCCTTGGAGGCGACCTGGCCGGTGATCGCGACGATCGGCACCGAGTCCATGTAGGCGTCGGCGATCGGGGTGACCAGGTTGGTCGCGCCCGGGCCGGAGGTGGCCATGCAGACGCCGACCCGGCCGGTGGCCTGCGCGTAGCCGGTCGCGGCGTGGCCGGCGCCCTGCTCGTGGCGGACCAGGATGTGCCGGACCTTGGTGGAGTCCATCAGCGGGTCGTACGCGGGGAGGATCGCCCCACCGGGGATGCCGAACACGGTGTCGGCGCCCACGGCTTCGAGCGAGCGGATGAGCGACTGCGCGCCGGTCATGGTCTCGGTGGTCTGGGGACCCGGAGCGTGGGCGGCCGGGTGGTCCCCGCGGCGGGGGGTTGCGGCGTGCTCAGTCATCTGCCTGTCTCTTCTCGGGTTCTGCTCGGGGGGCGCCGGCCCGGGCGGCGGAGGGGTTCGGGCCGGTCTCCGGCTCTGCCTCAATCGTCCGGATTTCAGGTGGTTGAGGCCAGTGGTGGTGCGGTGGCCAACCAGCATTCGTGCAACAAAAAACCCCTCGTGCCCAGGGCATGCGAGGGGGAGGCGCGTCGGGCTGCGATTCAGCCGACGCGCCCGCCAAGTACGAGAATTCGGGTGGTCATGGCACCGACCTTCCTCCCACGCAGTGGCGGGTGTCAAGCTGGTGGGACCGCCGTCTCACCATGCGGGCCACCGCTCGGACCGCCCACCGCGTGCCGTTGCGGCAGGTCGAGGCCGGGGTGCGGGGCTCCGGGGCGGGCCCCGGCGGCCTCGGCCAGACCACCCGTTCGCGGGTCGGGGGTGAGCAGCGGACGGCGGCCCGGGCCGCCCTGCGGCTGCCGCGGCACCGGGTAGCCGCGGCGCAGCAGCGCCCGGCGCAGCCGCAGTTCGTCCAGCGGCCGGTCGAAGGCCAGGCCCTGGCCGCGGCGGCAGCCGAGCTCCTGCAGGGCGGCGACCTGCCGGGGGTGGTCGACCCCGTCGGCGCCGGTGGCCAGGCCGAGGTCGCGGGCCAGCCGCAGCGCGTGGCCGGCCAGCGCCCGGGTCAGGGTGGACTCGGCGACGTCCTGGACCAGGCTGCGGTCGAGCTTGAGGGCGTCGAACGGCAGCCGGGCCAGCGCGCCCAGCGAGCCGCCGCCTGCGCCGAACCCGGCGAGCGCGGTGGACACCCCGAGGCGGCGCAGCGCGGCCAGCCGGCGGCCGAGTTCGTCGGCCAGCGCGTCCGGCCCGGTCCGGGCCACCTCCAGCACCAGCAGTTCGGGCGGCAGCCCGGTGTCGCGCAGCGCGGCGGCCAGCGTCTCGTACATGCCGGGGGCGCAGAGCCGTTCGGCGGCCAGCCGGACGGTGACCGGGACGGGCGGGGCGGCCGGGCCGTCGGCGCGGCGGCGGGCGGCCGCGGCGACGGCCTCGGTGAGCAGCCAGCGGGCGAACCGGGTGGCGGCGTCGCCGGAGTCGGCGGTGCGCAGGAACTCGGCGGGGGTGAGCAGCAGTCCGCCGGCCGAGCGCCAGCGGGCCTGCGCCTCGACGCCGGTGAGCCGGCCGCCCGCGAGCTCGACCACGGGCTGGTGCAGCAGCGTGAAGGAGCCCTCCCGGACGGCGGCCCGCAGCCGCTCCTCCAGTTCGCTGCGGCGGTCGAGTTCGGCCCGCATCGCCGGGGTGTAGAGCACCACCCGGCCCTTGCCGCGGGACTTGGCCTGGTACATCGCCAGGTCGGCGTTGCGCAGCAGTTCGTCGGCGGCCGAGGCGGCGGGCCCGGCGGCGCCGTCGCGGTCCTTGCGGGAGCCGTCCTTGCGGGGGCCGTCCTTGCGGGGGCCGTTCCCGGCGCTCCCCGGCCCGCCGGGGGCGGCGGGCGCGGCGGGCGCGGGTTCGGGCACCGGCAGCGGGGCGTCGGGGCCGAACGCGATGCCGATCGAGGCGGCGACGCCGAGTTCGGCCCCGCCGATCCAGTACGGCTCGGAGAGCGCGCCGCGGATCCGTTCGGCCAGGTCGCGGACCTGCGGGTGGCCGAGCCGGCCGCGCACCAGCACCGCGAACTCGTCGCCGCCGAACCGGGCCACGGTGTCCTCGCTGCGGACGGCGGCCTGCAGCCGGCGGGCGGCCTGCACCAGCAGTTCGTCGCCGACCTGGTGCCCGGCGGTGTCGTTGACGGCCTTGAAGCCGTCCAGGTCGAGGAAGAGCACCGCGACGGCGGTGCCGACCGGCCCCTGCGCGGAGAGCGCGGCCCGGACCCGCTGGGCGAACAGCGCCCGGTTGGGCAGGTCGGTGAGCGGGTCGTGGAACGCGTTGTGCTGCAACTGGGCCTGCAGTCGGACCCGTTCGGTGATGTCCCGGCTGTTGAGGATCAGGCCGTCCCGGTACGGGTTGACGGTGGACTCCACGTGCAGCCACTCCCCCTCGCCGGAGCGGATCCGGCACTCGACCCGGGCCGAGGGCTCGCCGATGCCGAACCGGGCGCCCCGGGTGCGGGCCAGGATCCGGCGGACCTCGGCCAGCACCCGGTCGACGTCCTCGGGGTGGACCAGGTTGAGCAGGTTGCCGCCGACCAGGTCCTCCGGGTCCCGGTTGTAGACCCGCAGCGCGGCGGGGCTGACGTAGGACAGCGCCCCGGACGGCCCGGCGATCATGATGACGTCGCTGGAGCCCTGCACCAGGGAGCGGAAGTGCGCCTCCTTGGTGGCGAGTTCCTGCGCCAGCGAGAGGTTGTCCAGCAGCATCACGCCCTGCCGGACGATCAGCGCCAGGCCCACCGTGCTGGCGGCGGCCAGCATCACCCGGTCCAGCGGGCGGCCGCCGAGCGCGTTGTAGAGGATGCCGGCGGTGCAGACGGCGGCGGCCGCGTACGGGGTGAGCGCGCTGAAGGTGGAGGCCACCCGGCGGCGCGGCGAGCCCTGCGCGGACGGGTGCTCGCGGGACGGGTGGCGGCCGTGCTGCCAGGGGGCCCAGGCGAGCAGCAGCGAGCCGGCGAACCAGCCCGCGTCCAGCAGTTCGCCGGAGTGGTAGTCGCTGTGGAACTGCGGGGTGGTGAACAGCGCGTCGCAGACCACGGTCAGCGCCAGACCGATCATCGCGGTGTGCACGGCGGCCCGGTTGCCGTCCCGGCTCCGGAAGCGCAGCCCGACCACCAGGCTGACCAGCAGGATGTCCAGCACCGGGTAGCCGAGGCCGAGGGCGAGCTTCAGCGGGTCGTCGCCGTCGCCGGCCGCGACCCGGCCGAGCGCCAGGCTCCAGCTGAGCGTGAACAGCGAACCGGCCACCAGCCAGCCGTCCAGCAGCAGGCAGAGCCAGCCGGCCGGGGTGCGCGGGCGCTGGGCGAGCACCAGCAGGCCGATGATGGCCAGCGGGGCGAACAGCAGGAAGGCGTAGTCGGCCAGCGAGTCCGGCGGCAGCGGCTGCCGGAGCACCACCTCGTACCAGCCCCAGGCGCCGTTGCCGAAGGCCACCATCGCCGAGGAGAGTCCGAACAGCAGCCAGGCCGGCCGGGTGTGGCCGCCCACCGCGACGCCGTGCGCCAGACAGGACAGGGCGGCCACGAGGGCCGCCCCGGCGAGACCGAAGTCCCCCATCACCAGTGCGAGTTCACTCGACCCCCAGCCGACGGCGGCGCCGGCGGCGTACCCGGCGCAGAGCACCGCGAGCAGCCCGGCCGTCAGCCGGCTGAGCGGGGTACGGGCAGGCAGCACCGACTCGGTGGAGTTCAATCGACATCTCCCCCTCCGGCCCGTGGCCGTACCGGTGTTCCCGCTTCGGACCCTACACCACTGCGGTCACGCACTGGCACGTCCGCTCAACTTAGAGTAATGAACCGCAGGTGGCGTGAAGCCGGTTGGGACCGGGATCGCCCGTTCGGCGCAGGCGGACGGGCGGCGGAGGACCGCCCGCGGGGACGACGACAGGGGTTGCGGCGCGAGGTCCGACGGGGCGTCAGGAGCCGCTGGTGGCGGGCTCCTCGTCCGGGAACAGCCGCAGCCGGTGGGCCAGCGCGGCGGCCTCGCCGCGGCCGGTGACGGCGAGCTTGGCCAGGATGTTGGAGACGTGCACGCTGGCGGTCTTCGGCGAGATGAACAGCTGTTCGGCGATCTGCCGGTTGCTCCGGCCGAGGGCGAGCTGGCGCAGCACGTCCCGCTCGCGCGGGGTGAGGCCGAGGCCGGGGCCGGGCTCGGGGTCGGCGGCGGCCCGGCGGGCCGGGCCGAGCCGGGCGGCCAGCAGGTCGGCGTCCCGACGGGTGGTCAGGTCGCCGCGGCGGCGGGCGAGTTCGGCGGCCTCGTGGAGCTGGGCGGCGGCGGTCTCCCGGTCTCCGGCGGCGGCGCTGTCCTCGGCGGCGCGCAGCAGGGCCAGCGCGAGCGGGCCGGGCAGGGCGGCGGCGCGCAGCGCGGCGACGGCGCGCTGCCGGTGCTCGGCGGTGGGGCGGCCGGCGGCGCGGGCGAGTTCGCCGGCCAGCAGGGCGGCCCAGCCGCGGTCGAGGTCGCAGCGCGGGGTGATCCGGGCGGCCTCGGCGGCGATCCGGGCCAGCGCGGCCTCGCCCTCGGGGGTGCGCGGGTGCTGGTCGGCCTCGGCCTCGGCGGCGTGGGTGAGCAGCGGGAGCAGGTGGCCGCCCTGCCGGGTGAGGACGGTGCCGTCGAGAGCTTCGGCGAGCCGGGCGCGGGCCTGTTCGGGGCGGCCGAGCCGGATGGCGAGCCGGACGCCGAGCGAGGCGGTGGGCAGCACGTGCTGGGGCTGGGCGCCGCCGCCGCCGCTGGCGTGGGCGGTGTTCCAGTGGGTCTCGGCCGCGGCCAGGTCGCCGCGGAGCAGGGCGAGTTCGCCGCGCAGCCGGTCCATGAACTCGCCGTGGGTGTCGGCCTCGGGCTTGTCGTCCCAGTCGGCGAGGACGGCGGCGGCCTCCTCGGTGCGGCCGGTGGCGAGCAGCGCCTCGGCGAGGTTGCCGGTGAGGATCGGGCCGGTGTTGAGCATCAGCCCGCTGCCGCGGGCGGCCTCCAGGCCCTGGCGGGCGGCGGTGGCGGCCTCCTCGGCGCGGCCGACCGAGAGCAGCAGGCTGGCCAGGTTGTTCAGGCCGCGGGTGTGGACGTCGCCGTTGCCGAGCGGGCGGGCCAGTTCGACGGCCTCGGCGAGCAGGGCGACGGCCCGTTCGGCGTCCTCGAAGTCGCCGAGCAGTCCGGCCAGG
This sequence comes from Kitasatospora sp. NRRL B-11411, assembly GCF_000721345.1. Classification (NCBI taxonomy): domain Bacteria; kingdom Bacillati; phylum Actinomycetota; class Actinomycetes; order Kitasatosporales; family Streptomycetaceae; genus Kitasatospora; species Kitasatospora sp. NRRL B-11411. Next base: position 13,602 of record NZ_JOGH01000039.1, read on the forward strand.
GTGACCCGGGCGTGCACCTCGACGGAGGGTTCGCCGGCCCGGCGGGCGACGTCGACGGCGCGTTCGGCGGTGGCGACGGCGTCCGGGCCGGGGTTGCGGAGCAGGCCGTGCGCGGCCTCCAGGGCGAGCGCCTCGGCCTGCACGGCGGACGGGCCGAGGCCCCGGACCAGGCGGTGGGCGTACTGGATCTCCTCCAGGCCGCCGCTGCGCTTGAGCTGGTCGAGCATCTTGGCGCGCTGGAGCCGGAACCAGGCGGCGCGCAGCGGGTTGCCGGTCTCGTCGACCAGGGCGAGGGCGCGGCGGGCCAGGCCCTGGCCGCGGTCGCGGTCGCCGGCCCGGCGGGCGGCGACCACCGCTTCGGCCAGCACGTCGACGAGTTGCAGGCGCTCGCAGTCGTGGTGCTCGCCGTCGTCGCAGGCGCAGGGCGGGTAGGTCTCGGCCCAGTCGTAGGGGCGCAGGGTGGTGGCGAGGACCTGCTCGGAGACGGTGTCCCAGAGCTCGATGGCGCGTTCGAGCATGGTGAGCTGCTCGGCGAAGGCGTTGCGGCGGCGGGCGGCGCGGGCGGCGTCGAGGGCGGCGGGCAGCGCCCGGGCGGGCTGGTGGGCGTGGTACCAGTAGTCGGCGAGCCGGGCGGTGCGCTGTTCGGCCCGGACCAGGGACGGGTCGGCCTCCAGGACGGTGGCGAACCGCCGGTTGATGCCCTGCCGTTCGCCGGGCAGCAGGTCGTCGGAGACCGCCTCGCGGACCAGCGCGTGCCGGAACCGGTAGCCCTCGCCGTCGGTGTCGGGGCGCAGGATGTTGGCGCCGACGGCGGTGCGCAGGGCGGCGATCAGCTGGTCCTCGCCGGTGCGGGAGCCGTCGGGGCCGTTCTCGGCGACGACGGCGGCGAGCAGGGCGTGCTCGATCCGGGAGCCGCCCTCGGCGGCGATCCGGACGATCCGCTGGGTCTCCTCGGGGAGCGCCTCGACCCGGACCAGCAGGATGTCGCGCAGCGACTCGGTGACGCAGGCCAGGCAGCCGTCGCGGTAGGCGGCGGCGAGTTCCTCGACGAAGAACGGGTTGCCCTCGGAGCGGCGGTGGATCCGGTCCACCACGTCCCGGCCGAGCGGCTCGGGGCCGAGGATGCCGGCCAGTTGGGCGGCCACCTCGGGCCGGTCCAGGCGGTCCAGTTCGATCCGCTGGACGGTGCGCAGCCGTTCGAGTTCGGCCAGGAACGGGCGCAGCGGGTGGCGGCGGTGCAGGTCGTCGGTGCGGTAGGTGGCGACGATCAGCACCCGGGAGCGGTGCAGGGTGCGGACCAGGTAGGCGAGCAGTTCCCGGGTGGAGCGGTCCGACCAGTGCAGGTCCTCGATGGCCAGCACCACCGTCCGGTGCTCGGCCAGCCGCTCGAACAGCCGGGTGGTGTGCTCGAACAGCCGGGCCCGGCCGTACTCGTCGTTGCCCTCGCCGTCGGCCTCGCCGAAGTCCGGCAGCAGCCGGGCGAGGTGGCCCTCCAGCCCGGCGGCGGCCCGCTCCAGCTCCGGGCCGAGCCGCCGGTGCAGGCGGCGCAGCGCGGCCGAGAGCGGCCCGTACGGCAGGCCCTCGGCGCCGACCTCCAGGCAGGCGCCCAGCGCGGTGACCGCGCCGTCCGCCTCGGCCCGGGCCAGGAACTCCTCCAGCAGCCGGGTCTTGCCGACCCCCGCCTCGCCGCCGACCAGCACGGCCTTGGGCTCCCCCGCCCCCGCCCGGTCCAGGCCGGCCCCGAGCACACCGCTCTCCCGGCCGCGTCCGACGAAGACCGGGCTGACTGTCTGCTCCATGCCCGTGAGCATGCCACAGCCCTCGAACAGGGCCGAGCGGTTATCCCACCCGCCGGACCGGCCGGGCCCGCCGGTCATCCGGCACAGCCCGCCACGGCGCTCGAACGGCCCTGCTCCGCACCGGAGTTGACCCGCGGCGCGGCCGCCTCCCGGCGGACCGCCCGCACCACCCGCCCGACCAGCCCGGTGCGCGCACCGGCCGCCTCCCGGGCCAGCCGCTCGGCGGCGGCCCGGTCGTGCAGTTCGCGTTCCCGTACCTTGAACAACTCGTACTCGTACACGGTGTTTTCCCCTCGTTGCGTGCTGGTGTCCAGCCTCCGCCCCCAGGGGGGTGCGCCACATCGGGAGCCTGCCCGATCTCCGCGGGCCGCCGACCGCGAAAACGGCGGTGCCCGCCCCCTCCCGGGGACGGGCACCGTGCTCGGCGGCCCTAAGCAGCCTCCTTAGGCCCCGCCGTCTCGTCTAGGCACTCCTAAGCAGTCCTAGGCACTGCTCAGGCGAGCTTCTCCAGGATGAGGTCCTTGACCCGGGCCGCGTCGGCCTGCCCGCGGGTGGTCTTCATCACCGCGCCGACCAGCGCGCCGACCGCCTGCACCTTGCCGTCGCGGATCTTCGCGGCGACGTCCGGGTTGTCGGCGATCGCCTGGTCGACGGCCGCGCCGAGCGCGGAGTCGTCCGAGACCACGGCGAGGCCTCGCTTGGCCACCACGTCGTCCGGCTCGCCCTCGCCCGCGAGGACGCCCTCGATGACCTGGCGGGCCAGCTTGTCGTTGAGCTTGCCCTCGGCGACCAGCGCGCACACCCGGGCCACCTGGGCCGGGGTGATCGGCTGCTCGGACAGCTCGGTGCCGGTCTCGTTGGCGCGCCGCGCCAGCTCGCCCATCCACCACTTGCGGGCCTGGTCGGCGGGGGCGCCGGCCGCGATGGTCTCCGAGATCGGCTCCACCGCACCGGCGTTGAGCACCGACTGCATGTCCTTGTCGGACAGGTTCCACTCGGCCTGCAGCCGGGCCCGGCGGACCCGGGGCAGCTCCGGCAGCGAGGCCCGCAGCTCCTCGACCCACTCCCGGGCCGGGGCGACCGGCACCAGGTCGGGCTCGGGGAAGTACCGGTAGTCCTCGGCGTTGTCCTTGATCCGGCCGGCCGTGGTGGAGCCGTCCTCCTCGTGGAAGTGCCGGGTCTCCTGGACGATCGTCCCGCCGTCGCCGAGCACCGTGGCGTGCCGCTGGATCTCGAACCGGGCGGCCCGCTCGACGCTGCGCAGCGAGTTGACGTTCTTGGTCTCGCTGCGGGTGCCGAAGGTCTCGGTGCCGTTGGGGCGCAGCGACAGGTTGACGTCGCAGCGCATCTGGCCCTTGTCCATCCGGGCCTCGGAGACGCCCAGCGCCCGGATCAGCTCGCGCAGTTCGGCGACGTACGCCTTGGCGACCTCGGGAGCCCGGTGGCCCGCGCCCTCGATCGGCTTGGTGACGATCTCGATCAGCGGGATGCCGGCCCGGTTGTAGTCCAGCAGCGAGTACTCCGCGCCGTGGATCCGGCCGGTGGCGCCGCCGACGTGGGTGGACTTGCCGGTGTCCTCCTCCATGTGGGCGCGCTCGATCTCCACCCGGAAGACCTCGCCGTCCTCCAACTGCACGTCGAGGTAGCCGTTGAAGGCGATCGGCTCGTCGTACTGGCTGGTCTGGAAGTTCTTCGGCATGTCCGGGTAGAAGTAGTTCTTCCGGGCGAACCGGCACCACTCGGCGATCTCGCAGTTCAGCGCGAGGCCGATCCGGATCGCGGACTCCACGCCGACCGCGTTGACCACCGGCAGCGAACCGGGCAGGCCGAGGCAGGTCGGGCAGGTCTGCGAGTTGGGCTCCGCACCGAGTTCGGTGGAGCAGCCGCAGAACATCTTGGTCTTGGTACCCAGCTCGACGTGGACCTCAAGGCCCATCACCGGGTCGTACGAGGCGAGAGCCTCCTCGTAGGAGACCAGGCTCATGACGCTCACAGCGTCCCTTCTTCAGTCATGGGAGGTTCAGCCGAGCAGGACGTCGTCGTCGCCGAGACGCTTGAGCTCGCGGACGAGGAGCGCGGTGCCGGTGATCAGGGCGGCGGCGCCGACCACGGCGTTGATCAGCTTGAGGGTGTCGTTGTCGGCGCGGGCGCCGCGGATGTCCTTGGCGATGGAGATGGCGCCGAAGGCGCTGGTGCCGATGGACAGCCACAGGCCGGGCTTCGAGTGCTTCCAGCCCTTGGCCTTCTCGATCTTGCTCATAGTGCCGGTGCCTCCTCCAGCAGGGCGTGGCCCCACTTGTCGTTGAGCGCGGCCTCGACGGCGCCGCCCACGCGGTAGAGGCGGTCGTCCGCCATCGCGGGGGCGATGATCTGCAGGCCGACCGGGAGATTGTCCTCCGGGGCGAGCCCGCAGGGCAGCGACATGGCCGCGTTGCCCGCCAGGTTCGAGGGAATGGTGCACAGGTCGGCGAGGTACATCGCCATCGGGTCGTCTGCCCGCTCGCCGATCGGGAATGCCGTGGTCGGGGTGGTCGGGGAGACCAGCACGTCCACGCCCGCGAAGGCGGCGTCGAAGTCCCGGGAGATCAGGGTGCGGACCTTCTGCGCGGAGCCGTAGTAGGCGTCGTAGTAGCCGGACGACAGCGCGTAGGTGCCCAGGATGATGCGGCGCTTGACCTCGGAGCCGAAGCCGGCCTCGCGGGTGAGCGCGGTGACCTGCTCGGCGGAGCGGGTGCCGTCGTCGCCGACCCGCAGGCCGTAGCGCATGGCGTCGAACCGGGCGAGGTTCGAGGACGCCTCGGACGGGGCGATCAGGTAGTACGCGGGCAGCGCCAGCGTGAACGACGGGCAGGAGACCTCGACGACCTCGGCGCCCAGTTCGCGCAGCAGCTCGACGGACTCCTCGAAGCGCTGCATGACGCCGGCCTGGTAGCCCTCGCCGGCGAACTCCTTGACCACGCCGATCCGCATGCCGCGCACGTCGCGCATCCGGGCGGCAGCAACCACGTCGGGGACGGGGGCGTCGACGGAGGTGGAGTCGAGCGGGTCGTGCCCGGCGATGGCCTCGTGCAGCAGCGCCGTGTCGAGCACGGTGCGGGCGCACGGGCCGCCCTGGTCGAGCGAGGAGGAGAAGGCGACCAGGCCGTAGCGGGACACCGAGCCGTAGGTGGGCTTGACGCCGACGGTGCCGGTGACGGCGCCGGGCTGGCGGATCGAGCCGCCGGTGTCGGTGCCGATGGCGAGCGGCGCCTCGAAGGCGGCCAGCGCGGCCGCCGAGCCGCCGCCGGAGCCGCCGGGGATCCGGGTGAGGTCCCAGGGGTTGCCGGTGGGGCCGTAGGCGGAGTTCTCGGTGGAGGAGCCCATCGCGAACTCGTCCATGTTGGTCTTGCCGAGGATGACGACGTCGGCGTCCTTCAGGCGCTTCGTCAGGGTGGCGTCGTAGGGCGGGATCCAGCCCTCGAGCATCTTCGACCCGCAGGTGGTCGGCATGCCCTTGGTGGTGAACACGTCCTTGAGCGCCAGCGGCACGCCGGCCAGCGGGCCGAGTTCGGCGCCGGCCGCGCGCTTGTCGTCGACGGCGCGGGCCGCGGCCAGCGCGCCCTCGCGGTCGACGTGCAGGAAGGCGTTGACCTTCTTGTCGACGGCGTCGATCCGGTCCAGGTGGGCCTGGGCGACCTCGACCGCCGAGACCTCGCCCTTGGCGATCGCGGTGGCCGTCTCGGCCGCCGTGTACTTGATCAGCTCGGTCATCTCGGTCAGTCCTCCCCGAGGATCTGCGGCACGCGGAAACGCTGGTCCTCGCTGGCCGGGGCGCCGGACAGCGCCTGCTCCGGGGTCAGCGACTGTCGCACCTCGTCCGCGCGCATCACGTTGGTGAGCGGGAGCGGGTGGGAGGTCGGCGGGACGTCCTGCCCCGCGACCTCGGAAACGCGGGCGACCGCGCCGATGATCACGTCGAGCTGCTCGGCGAAGTGGTCCAACTCCTCCGCCTGCAACTCCAGACGCGACAGCCGGGCGAGGTGGGCGACCTCCTCGCGCGTGATGCCAGGCATGCAGCGATCCTCAAGGGTGAGTTCTGGTGGGCCGGGCCTCTGCCCGCTGGGCACGCCCGGTCCTTTCGGTCCTAAGGGGCCATCCTATGGGCAGAAGGGGGACGCCCGACCGGCCGCACGCGCGGGGCCCGCCCGGGGACGTCCCGGACGGGCCCCGCGCGGGTGCGCTCAGCGCGGCAGCGACTCCACCGGCGGTGCGTCGTTGCGCCGCACCAGCAGCCAGGCGGTGGCCTGGTCGGCGGGCAGCGCGGCCGAGACCAGCCAGCCCTGGACGGCGTCGACGCCCATGTCGTGCAGCCGCTCCCAGGTCTCGTCGTCCTCGACGCCCTCGGCGACCACGGTGAGCCCCAGCGAGTGGGCGAGCTCGACCGAGCAGCGCACCACGGCGGCGTCGTGGTCGTCGGCGACCATCCGGGAGACGAAGGAGCGGTCGATCTTGAGTTCGCCGACCGGCAGGCTGCGCAGCCGCACCAGCGAGGAGTGCCCGGTGCCGAAGTCGTCCAGCGACATCCGCACGCCGTAGCGGCGCAGTTCGGCGAGGGTGTCGGCGGCGCGCCGGCTGTCGTCGAGCAGCAGCCGTTCGGTGATCTCGAGTTGGAGGGCGGCGGCGGGCACCTGGTGCCGGGTGAGGTGTCCGGCGACCCGGGCGGCGAAGCCGGGGTTGAGGACGTCGCGCGGCGAGACGTTGACGGCGACGGGCACCATCAGGCCCTGGTGGCGCCAGCGGGCGATCTGTCCGACGGCGCTCTCCAGCACGTAGTCGGTGAGCCGGGGCATCAGCCCGGAGGACTCGGCGAGGGCGATGAACTCGTCCGGCGCGACCCGTCCCTGTCCGGGCCGGTCCCAGCGCACCAGCGCCTCCAGGCCGACCACGCTGCCGTCGAAGGCCACCTTGGGCTGGTAGTGCAGTTGCACCTCGTTCATCTCGATGGCCCGCCGCAGGTCGCCGAGCAGGCCGATCCGGTAGGGGGTGTCGAGGTCGCGGGCCTCGTCGTAGCGCTCGACGCCGCTGCGGCTGTGCTGGGCGTGGCCCATCGCCACGTCCGCGCGTCGCAGAAGCGATTCTGCGTCCTGGGCGTGGGTGGGGTAGACGCAGACCCCGGCGCTGGCCTCCAGCACCAGCAGCAGGCCGTCCAGCCGGATCGGCGCGGCGAGTTCGGCGATCAGCGCCTTCGCGGTGCGCTCCAGCACCTCGGGGCTGCCCACCCCCGGCAGCAGCACGGCGAACTCGTCGCCGCCCATCCGGGCCACCACCGGCCGTTCGCCGCGGCGCAGCGGCGGGGGCAGCGCGGTGCCGTCCTCGCCGTCCCGGGGGTGCCCGGTGCCGGTGCGCAGGGCGCGGTGCAGCCGGCGGGCGATGTGCACCAGCAGCCGGTCGCCCGCGGTGTGGCCGAGGGCGTCGTTGAGCGAGCGGAAGCGGTCCAGGTCGAGCAGGATCAGGCCGACGCTGTACCCGGGTTCGGCCTCGTGCCGGGCCAGCGCCTCCTGGGTGGCGATCAGCAGGGCCTGCCGGTTGGGCAGGTCGGTGAGCGGGTCGGTGAGCTGGTCCCGGGCCCGGTCGCGGGCGATCCGCCAGGCGGCGACCAGCACGGCCAGGGGAACCGCGAACAGCGGGAGCAGCTCGGGTTCGTAGCGGTACACCAGGACGGCCAGCGGGATGAGCGGCGCGGCCCCGGCCAGCAGCACGCCGAGCAGCAGGACCGCCCCTGCCACCCCCTGCGGCGGGCGTGTGGGCGCGCCGCCGGTCGTACGATCCATAAGCCCAGTCCTCCGTCGGGCCCACCCCCCGGCGGGGCCGCCTCACGGTGAGGCACCCCTCTCCTCAGAGGTGCCGGTGGACGTCAGACGAGGGCGTGTCCCCGGGGCTCCGGCGGGAAGGCCGGCGCCACACACTCCTGCTGACAGTTCGTAGCGCCCAGGGTAAGCCGGGGTGCACCGCCTGGGCGCACTTTCGGGCCACCTCTGAGCGCAACGTCATATCCGCGCGTTGTTCAGTGACACAATGCCCGATTTCCTTCTCGAACACCCGGCTGACGCGGCATCAGGACGATAACGACCCGTCAGGAAACCTTCTCCGCCGTGTCTTCTCCGGCATTCTCCCCCACCGCGCCGGCTCCGTCCGGATCGCCGCCGGCGGCCGCCGGCGCGTCCGCGGGTTCGAGCCCGAGGTGCGCCCGGGCGGCGTCCGCGCCCTGCTCCAGCAGGACGGCGAAGCCCGCGTCGTCCAGGACCGGGACGCCCAGTTGGACCGCCTTGTCGTACTTGGAGCCGGGGTTGTCGCCGACCACCACGAAGTGCGTCTTCTTCGAGACCGAGCCGGTGACCTTGGCTCCGCGCGAGGTCAGCGCCTCCTTGGCGCCGTCCCGGGTGTGCCCGGCGAGGGTGCCGGTGACCACCACGGTCAGGCCCTCCAGCGGGCGTTCGCCCTGCTCCTCGGCGCCCTGCTCGGTGAAGACGACGCCGGCCTCCCGCCACTTGCGGAGGATCTCCCGGTGCCAGTCCTCGGCGTGCCACTCCTTGACGGCGCGGGCGATGGTCGGCCCGACGCCCTCGACGGCGGCCAGTTCGGTCTCGTCGGCGGCGAAGATCCGGTCCAGGTCGCGGAACTCGCGGGCCAGCGCCTGGGCGGCGACCGGGCCGACGTGCCGGATCGACAGGCCGTTCAGGAAGCGCCACAGCGGGCGGTCCTTGGCGGCGGCCAGGTTCTCCAGCAGGACGCCGGTGTTCTTCTTCGGCGCGCCGGAGGTGGTGGCGAAGAAGGAAACTTTCTTTTCCAGGCCGGTCTTGTCGTCCGGCTTGGGCATGCCGGTCTTCGGGTCGCGCACCAGGACCTTGATCGGCAGCAGCTGCTCCTCGGTGAGGCCGAAGATGTCGCCCTCGTCGCCGACCGGCGGGTCGGCGGGCTCCAGCGGCTGGGTGAGCGCGGTGGCGGCGACGTAGCCGAGGCCCTCGACGTCCAGGCACTGGCGGCCGCCGAGGAAGGCGATCCGCTCGCGGACCTGGGCCGGGCAGTGCTGGGCGTTGGGGCAGCGCAGGTCGATGTCGCCCTCGGACATCGGGCGCAGGTCGCTGCCGCACTCCGGGCACTGCGCGGGCATCACGAACTCCCGCTCGCTGCCGTCGCGCAGGTCGTAGACCGGGCCGAGGATCTCCGGGATCACGTCGCCGGCCTTGCGCAGCACCACGGTGTCGCCGAGCAGCACGTCCTTGGCCTTGACCACCTGCTGGTTGTGCAGGGTGGCGTACTGCACCATCGAGCCGGCCACCTTCACCGGCGCGGCCAGCACCGCGTACGGGGTGGCCCGGCCGGTGCGGCCGATGCCGATCTTGATCTCGGCGAGCTTGCCGGTGACCTCCTCCGGCGGGTACTTCCAGGCGATCGCCCAGCGCGGCGACTTGGAGGTGGAGCCGAGCCGGCCCTGCAGGGCGATCTCGTCGACCTTGACCACCACGCCGTCGATCTCGTGCTCGACGGAGTGCCGCTGCTCGCCGAAGCGCTTGATGAACGCCCGCACCTCCTCCAGGCTGCCGACCACCTCGTTGTGCTTGGCGGTGGGCAGGCCCCAGTCGTGCAGCAGCCGGTAGGCGTGCGACTGGCAGTCGATGTCGAAGCCGACCCGGGCGCCGATGCCGTGCACCACCATCCGCAGCGGGCGGGACGCGGTGACGTGCGGGTCCTTCTGGCGCAGCGAACCGGCGGCGGCGTTGCGCGGGTTCATGAACAGCCGGATCATCGCCCGGGGCCGCTTGCCCTCCTTGGCGCGCTCCTCGTTCTCCTGCCGGCGGCGCTCGTTCTCCTCGGCGAAGGAGGCGTTCAGCGCGTCGAACTCCTCGGTGGGGAAGTACACCTCGCCGCGGATCTCGACCAGTTCCGGGACGTCCTCGCCGTGCAGCCGGTGCGGGATGCCCGCGATGGTGCGGACGTTGGCGGTGATGTCGTCGCCGACCACGCCGGTGCCGCGGGTGGCGGCCAGCACCAGCTCGCCGCGCTCGTACGTCAGGTTGACGGCCAGGCCGTCGACCTTCAGCTCGCACAGGTAGTGGTAGTCGATGCCGGACAGTTCGGTGGCGACCCGCTCGGCCCAGGCGGCCAGCTCCTCGTCGTCCATCGCGTTGTCCAGGCTGAGCAGCCGCTCCCGGTGCACCACCGGGGCGAACTGCCCGGTCGACCCGCCGCCGACCTTCTGGCTCGGCGAGTCGGGCGTCACCAGCGCCGGGTGCGCGGCCTCCAGCGCCTCCAACTCCCGCATCAGGACGTCGAACTCGGCGTCGCTGATGACCGGGGCGTCCTGGTCGTAGTACCGGGCCCGGTGCTCCTCGATCTCGGTCGCCAGCTCGGCGTGCCGCGTCCGCACCTCCGCCGGGATCTCCTCCCAGCCCTCCACAGCCGCCACCGCGCCGTCCTCCTCGCTCGTCACTCCGGGTCGTCCACCAGGCTCCGGGCGGCCCGGACCGCCACGGCCAGTGCCCGTCGCGCGTACGCCGGGGACGCCCCCGCCAACCCGCACGTCGGCGTCACCACCACTCGGCGGCCCAGCAGTTCGGGGGCCAGCCCCAGCCTGCGCCACAACGTCCTGACACCCTGGACACTACCGGCCGGGTCCGACACCGCTTTTGATTCGGCGGGTGTGGCGTCAGTGGACGGCACCACACCGGCGAGCAGCAGGGTGCCGCCCTCGACCGCCTCGCCCAGGTCGTCGTCGTCACGCTCCGTCAGCAGGCCGAAGTCCAGGTTGATCCCGGCGGCCCCGGCCCGGCGCAGCAGCGGGATCGGCACCCCGGGCGCGCAACTGTGCACCAGGACGGGCGCGTCCAGGCCGCCGATCAGCTCGCGCAGCGCCTGCTCGGCGAGTTGGCGGTCGACCGCGCGCAGCCGCTGGAAGCCGCTGGCGGTCTTCACCGACCCGGCCAGCACCGCGGGCAGCAGCGGCTCGTCGAGCTGCAGGACGACGGTGGCGCCGGGGACCCGGCGGCGGACGTCGGCGAGGTGGCGGCGCAGGCCCTCGGTGAGCGAGCCCGCGATGTCGCGGCAGGCGCCGGGGTCGCTGAGCGCCTTCTCGCCGTGCCGGAGCTCGATCGAGCCGGCCAGCGTCCACGGCCCGACCGCCTGCACCTTGAGCGGCCCGGCGTAGCCCTGGGTGTACTCCTCCAGCGCGTCCAGGTCCTCGCCGAGCCAGGACACCGCCCGCTTGGTGTCCCGTCCGGGGCGGTCGGTGAAGCGCCACCCGCTGGGCTCGGTCTGCACGAACAGCTCGGTCAGCAGCCCGGCGCCGCGCCCGATCATGTCGGCGCCCGGCCCGCGCGCGGGCAGTTCGGGCAGGTGCGGCAGCTGCTCCAGCTCGGCCATCACGCCGCGGGCCATCTCCCGCACGTCCGTGCCGGGCATCGACCCGACCCCGGTCGCCGCGCCGGCCAGCTCCGCGAAAACGTCCACGTCAGTCACGGGGGAGAGCCTACGAGGCGCGCGCGGGGCGCGGGAAACGGCCCGCGCCCCTCGGCGTCCCGGCTACTTGCCCGGCCGGACGGTGATCTCGGTGATCTCGGCGTCCCGCGGCAGGTCGATCGCGGTGAGGACGGCGGTGGCGACCGACTCCGGCGCGATCCAGCGCTCCGGGTCGTACGCGGCGCCCTCCTGCTGGTGGACCTTCTGCTGCATCGGGGTGGCCGTCCGGCCCGGGTAGACGCTGGTCACCCGGACGCCGTTGGCGTGCTCCTCCTGCCGCAGCGCGTCCGCCAGCGCGCGCACCGCGAACTTGCTGGCCGCGTACGAGCCCCAGGTCGGGTCGGCCCGCAGTCCGGCGCCGGAGTTGACGAACACCACGTGGCCGCGGGCCAGCCGCAGCGAGGGCAGCAGCAGCCGGGTGAGCTCGGCGGGCGCGACCGCGTTGACGTTCAGCTGGTGCTGCCAGGCCTTGACCGGGGTCTCCGCGACGGTGCCGAGTTCGACCACGCCCGCGACGTGCAGCAGCGAGTCGAGCTCGACCGGGAGCGCCTGGTGCCCGAACGCCCAGGACAGCTTGGCCGGATCGTCCAGGTCGCCGACCAGGGTCCTCGCCCCGGGGTACCGCTCGCGCAGCTGGGCGGCCCGGCGGGCGTCGCGGACGAGCAGCCAGAGCTCCTCGCCGCGGGCGGTGAGCTTGTCGGCGACGGCGGCGCCGATGCCGGAGCCGGCTCCGGTGATCAGGTGGACACCCACGACGGTCTTCCTTACTGGGGCTGGTGCGCGGACAGGTGGGCGAGGGCCTCGGCGGGGGTCTGCGCGAAGGCCACCAGCTCGGCGAGCGGACGGGGCAGGAAGCCCTCGGCGTCCATCCGCTCCAGCTGGAGGCGCAGGCCGGTGTAGAAGCCCTCGCTGTCCAGGACGACCACCGGCTTGTCGTGCATGCCGTGCTTCTTCAGCTCCAGCACCTCGGTGATCTCGTCCAGCGTCCCTACCCCGCCGACCAGCACCACCAGCGCGTCCCCGTGGGCCAGCAGCTCGGCCTTCCGGCTCGGCAGGTCGGGCATCGTCACCAGCTCGTCCGCACCCTCGTACGCCTTGTGCCGCAGGAACTCCACCGAGATCCCCACCAGCCGCCCGCCGGCGGCCTTGACCCCGTCCGCGAGCTGCCCCATCAGCCCCGCGTGCGACCCTCCCCACACCAGCGTGTGCCCGGCCTCACCGAGCAGCCGGGCGAACTCGGCCGCCGGGGCGGTGTACTTGGCGTCGAGGGAGTTGGCGGAGCAGAAGACCGTGATGTTCATAGTGCTCCCAGTCCTATCACCGCCCGGCGCGCCCGGGTCAAACCGATAACCGGCCGAACCGGTCGAACCGGTGACCGGGCCGGCCCGGCCGAACCGCTCCGGCTCGGAGCAGCAGCCGCATCAGGATCGTCGGGGCGGCGGCGACCGACCACACCGACTCGACGACGTCGCCGGACCCGCCCGCCCGGCGGCCCTCCGGCCCATCCCGGAAAACCCTTGGCCCACCGGGCCCCCGGCCTGCCAGCATGCCGCGCGTGACGACGGTGGACGAGGCGTGGCGGCAGTTGACGGTGTGGGCCCGCGAACCGGTGCTGGAGCAGCTGCGGCAGGCCGCCCGGGGCGAACCGGTCGTCCCGTCCCTGCACCACTGGCGCACGGGCATGGACCCGGCCGCGCCCGCCGCGCTGCCGTTCCTGATCGCCCTGGTCCGCGAACCGGACTTGCCGAATCGCGAGCAGCTGCTGGGCTTCCTGGTGCTGCTGGTCGACGTCGGCCGGCAGGAGGCCGCCGAGCGCCGCGCGCCCGGCTGGACCGCCGCCTGGCGCGAGCACCGCACCACCCTGGAACCGCTGCTGGCCGACCCGGACCCGCAGGTGCGGAACACCGCCGTGCACCTGGCCGAGCGGGCCCGACCGCTGCTGGCCCGGATCCCGGCGGAGACCGAACCCTGGCTGCGGGTACGGCAGTTGCAACGCCTGGGCGCGGTGGCCGACCCGGCCAACGACGCGGCCCGCGCCCTGCTCACCGACACCCTGCACGGCGCCGACGGCCCGGACGCCGCCGCCCACCGGCTGGCCGCGCTGTGGGGGCTGACCGCGCTGGACGCCGCCGAACCCGAGCGCTGGGCCGACCAGTGGGTGGCGGCCGTCCTCGACCCGGCGGCGCCCGCGGCGGTCGAGCGGCTGTGGGACCGGCCCGACGACGACTACCGGGCCGAGTTGGGACAGGAGGTCGCCTCGATCGCCTGGTCACTGCCGCCACGCCTCACCGCGCACCTCTCCGTCCGGCTGGCCCGGGCCGCCCGGGACGCCGACCGGCCCGAGCTGTGCGCGGCCGCGCTGGAGGCGGCGTGGCACCCGCTGCTGGACCTCCCGTCGACCGGCCCGCTCTGGCCCGCCACCGCCGGCGAGCTGCTCTCCTCGCCCGACCCCCGGATCCGACACTGGGCGGCGGCCTTCCTCGCCGTGCTGGGCCGCGCGGCCGCCCCGTACGCCGACGCGCTGCACGCCCGGCTGGCGGACACCGACGGCGACGAGTTCCTCGACGGCACCACCGCCGACCAGGCGCGCTGGGCGCTGGCCCGGATCGGCGATCCGCGCGTCCTGCCCGACCTGGTACGGCAGTTGACGGCGGTGGAGCGGGAGAACGGCCGGGGCTTCGTACGCGGCGACCCGCGCCGCCCCGAACCGTACGACGCGCTGCTCCCGCTGCACGAGCACGCGGCGGTGCTGCGCCCGCAGGTCGCGGAGTGGGCCCGGGAGGGCGAGTCGCACGCCTGGCCGTGGAACCATCCGGGCGCCCGGCTGCTGGCGGCCTGGGACGGCGCGGCCGACGGCCCCGCACCACCGCCGGACCTGGAGGCGGCGGTGCGCGGGCTGCTCCGGACTCCGCCGGTCCGCCTGGTCCACGAGAGCCCCGCCCCGTACCTGCGCGGCACCTGGGCCGTCACCGCCCTGTCCCGGCGCGGCCCGCTATCCCCCGAGGTCCGGGCCGCCGTCGCACACGTCCTCGCACTGGACCGCCGGCTGTCCTGGCTCGGCGACTACCGGACGGTCCTGGACGACGAACGGCTGCGCGACACCCTGCACCGGGCCCTGCGCGGCGAGGCGGTCACGATGCCGCCGCTGTCACACCTGGACGAATCCGACGCCGAACTGGGGTGTTAGACCCCCACGGCCCGCTCGGTGCTCGCGATGGTCGCCGAGCCGACCACCCGGGTGCCGTCGTACAGCACCACGGCCTGGCCGGGGGCGATGCCGCGGGCGGGGCTGTCGAGCCGGACGTGCAGTTCGTCCTCGCCCAGCACGGCGGTGACCGGCACCTCCTCGCCGTGGGCCCGCAGTTGGGCGGTGTAGCGGCCCTCGCCGACGGCGGGGGTCCCGCACCAGCGGGGGCGGATGGCGGTGAGGGCGTGCACGTCGAGTCCTTCGACCGGGCCGACGGTGACGGTGTTGTTCACCGGCGAGATGTCGAGCACGTAGCGGGGCTTGCCGTCGGCGGCGGGGCGGCCGAGCCGCAGGCCCTTGCGCTGGCCGATGGTGAAGCCGTACGCGCCGTCGTGCTCGCCGAGCTTGGTGCCGTCGGCGTCGAGGATGTCGCCGGGGGCGGTGCCGAGGCGTTCGGCCAGGAAGCCCTGGGTGTCGCCGTCGGTGATGAAGCAGATGTCGTGGCTGTCGGGCTTCTTGGCGACGGCCAGGCCGCGCCGCTCGGCCTCCGCGCGGATGACGTCCTTGGTGGTGTCGCCGAGCGGGAACAGCGAGTGGGCGAGCTGTTCGGCGTCGAGCACGCCGAGGACGTACGACTGGTCCTTGGCGGCGTCGACGGCGCGGTGCAGTTCGCGGGTGCCGTCGGCGTGGTCGACGATCCGGGCGTAGTGGCCGGTGCAGACGGCGTCGAAGCCGAGCGCGATCGCCTTGTCGAGCAGCGCGGCGAACTTGATCTTCTCGTTGCAGCGCAGGCACGGGTTGGGGGTGCGTCCGGCGGCGTACTCGGCGACGAAGTCCTCGATCACGTCCTCGCGGAAGCGCTCGGCCAAGTCCCAGACGTAGAACGGGATGCCGATCACGTCGGCGGCGCGGCGGGCGTCCCGGGAGTCCTCCAGGGTGCAGCAGCCGCGGGCGCCGGTGCGGAAGGACTGCGGGTTGCTGGCGAGCGCCAGGTGGACGCCGGTCACCTCGTGGCCGGCCTCGACGGCCCGGGCGGCGGCGACCGCGGAGTCGACGCCGCCGGACATCGCGGCGAGCACGCGCAGGCGGCCGGTGGACGGGGTGGTCGGGGCGCCGGGGAAGTCAGTCATGGTGCCTCCAAGCGTAACGGGGGCGGGCGGCGCCCCGGCCGTCACCCGTGGACCAGGGCGGGCGGCTCGGCGGCGGGCTCCCCGGCCGGCGCGGCGGGCCGGTGCCGGGGCAGCGCGAGGGCCAGCAGGAACGCGGCGAGCAGCAGCGCGGCGCCGGTGCCGAAGGCGAGGTGGAAGCCGCCGGTGCCGCGTCCGGCGGCCAGCGCGGTGAGGACGGCGACGCCGAGCGCGGCGCCGACCTGCTGGGTGGTGTTGAGCAGGCCGGAGAGCAGTCCGGCGTCCTCGGGGCGGGCGTCGGCCATGCCGAGGGCGGTGAGGGCGGTGGCGGCGAGGCCGAACCCGGCGGCGCCGAGCAGGGTGGGCAGCACGTCGGCGGCGTAGTTGAGGGGTCCGGCCGGGAGCCGGGTGAGCAGGGCGATGCCGACGGTGAGCAGGGCCAGGCCGAGCAGCAGGGTGCGGCGTTCGCCGAGCCGGGCGATGGTGCGGGCGGCGAGCAGCAGCGAGACGGCGGCGATGGTGAGGGCGGCGGGCAGCATGGCCAGGCCGGTGGCCAGCGCGCTGTAGTGCTGGACCTGCTGGAGGTACAGGGCGAGCAGGATCTGGAAGCCGAACAGCGCGGCCAGCATGAGGATCTGGACCAGGTTGGCGAGGGCGGTGGTGCGCCGGGCGAGGATCCGCAGCGGCAGCAGCGGGGTGGCGGCGCGGGCCTGCCGGTGCAGGAAGGCGGCGAGCAGGACGAGCGCTGCGGCGCCGGTGGCGAGGGTGCGGGCGGAGGTCCAGCCGGCCGGGCCGCCCTCGACGATGGTGTAGACGCCGAGCATCAGTCCGCCGGTGACCAGGGCGGCGCCGGGGGCGTCGGCACCGGCCCCGAGGCCGGGGCCGCGGTCGTCGGCCAGCAGGCGGCGTCCGGCCAGGACGGCGGCGGCGCCGATCGGCAGGTTGATGAGGAAGATCCAGTGCCAGCCGAGGCCCGCGGTGAGGACGCCGCCGAGCACCTGGCCGAGCGAGGCGCCCGCGGCGCCGGTGAAACCGACCACGCCGAACGCCTTGGCCCGCTCGGCGGGGTCGGGGAACAGCGCGACCACCATGCCGAGGCCGACGGCGGAGGCCGTCGCGCCGCCGACGCCCTGCAGGAAGCGGGCGGTGATCAGCGTCGCGGGGCCGGTGGCGAGGCCGCAGAGCACGGAGGCGGCGGTGAAGGCGGCGATCCCGGCGAGGTAGACCCGGCGGCGGCCGAGCAGGTCGCCGAGGCGTCCGGCGAGCAGCAGCAGTCCGCCGAAGGCGACCACGTAGGCGTCCACCACCCAGGCGAGTCCGGCCGGTCCGACGTGCAGGTCGGCCTGGATGGCGGGCAGCGCGACGGTGGTGATCGATCCGTCGAGGATCACCATCAGCATTCCGGCGCACACCACCGCGAGGGCCGGCCAGCGGGTGCGTGACGAGTTCTCGGGCATGGTCTCTCCCCTCCGTGGGGACGCGTGGGCGCGCTCCCCCGATAAGAGAGACCGTAGCAGATAGTTTTGTAGTAGACGATCCTGAACGGGACGGCTATCCCTGCCGGGCCCGCCGCGGCTTGCGCACCCCGTCGGCCTCGCCCGCCGCCGGGAGCTCCGCCGACCGCTGCAGCCGGTCCAGCGCGTCCACGAACACCTGCCGCTCCCCCGCCGACAGCTCGCCCAGCGCCTCCCCGTGCACCCGGTCGACGATCACCTCGCCGCGCCGGACCAGCTCGGCGCCCGCGGGCGTGACGTGGATGACCTTCACCCGCCGGTCGGTCGCGGACGGGTGGCGCTCGGCCAGGCCGTCGCGCTCCAGCTCGTCGGCGGTGACCACCATGGTGGTCTTGTCCAGCCCGGCGATCGCGGCCAGCTGCGACTGGGTGCGCCCGCCCTCCAGGGCGTGCACCAGCACGCAGTGCTTGCGCGGGGAGCTGTCGATCTCGGCCAGGGCCAGCGACAGCCGGGTGTTCATCGCGTGCGCGGCCTGCACCAGCATCCCGGTGAGGTCGCGGACGGTGCGCTCGGGCAGGGGGGCGTCCATGCCCCCAGAATACGTCCGGTAGCAGAAGGTTCCGCCCGGGAGGAAAGCCCGGCCTCAGCGGGCGGCGCGCACCAGCCCGGCCCGGCGGGCGCGCTCCACCGCGCCGGGCAGTGCGGCGGCCAGCGCCGCCACGTCGGCGGCGGTGGAGGTGTGGCCGAGCGAGAAGCGCAGCGAGGCCCGGGCGAGTTCCGGGTCGACGCCCATCGCCAGCAGCACGTGGCTGGGCTGCGGGACGCCGGCCGAGCAGGCCGAGCCGGTGGAGCACTCCACGCCCGCCGCGTCCAGCAGCATCAGCAGCGCGTCGCCCTCGCAGCCGGGGAAGGAGAAGTGCGCGTTGGCGGGCAGCCGCCCGTCGGCGCCGGGGTCGCCGTTGAGCACCGCGTCGGGCGCGGCCGCGCGGACCACCGCGAGCAGTTCGTCGCGCAGCGCGCCGACCGCGGCCGCGTACCCGGGCTGCCGCTCGACGGCCAGCGCGGCGGCCACCGCGAACCCGGCCGCGCCGGGCACGTCCAGCGTCCCGGAGCGCACGTCGCGCTCCTGGCCGCCGCCGTGCAGCAGCGGGACGGGCTTGGCGGAGCGGGCCAGCAGCAGCGCGCCGACCCCGTACGGGCCGCCGACCTTGTGGCCGGTGACGGTGAGCGCGGTCAGCCCGGAGTCGGCGAAGGAGACCGGCACCTGACCGAGCGCCTGCACCGCGTCGGAGTGCATCGGCACGTCGAACTCGGCGGCGACGGCCGCGAGTTCGCGGATCGGCTGGACGGTGCCGACCTCGTTGTTGGCCCACATCACGGTGACCAGCGCGACCGTCCCCGGATCCCGCTCGATCGCCTCGCGCAGCGCCTCGGGGTGCACCCGGCCGAGCGCGTCCACCGGCAGGTACTCGACCTCGGCGCCCTCGTGCTCGGCCAGCCAGTGCACCGCGTCCAGCACCGCGTGGTGCTCGACCGGGCTGCTCAGCACCCGGCGGCGGGCCGGATCGGCGTCGTGCCGGGCCCAGTACAGGCCCTTGACCGCCAGGTTGTCGGACTCGGTGCCGCCGCCGGTGAGCACGATCTCGCTGGGGCGGGCGCCCAGCGACTCGCCGAGCGACTCCCGGGACTCCTCGACCACTCTGCGGGCCCGCCGTCCGGCGGCGTGCAGCGAGGAGGCGTTGCCGACGACGCCGAACTGCGCCGTCATCGCGGCGACCGACTCGGGCAGCATCGGGGTGGTGGCGGCGTGGTCGAGGTATGCCATAGCGGGAACCAGTGTAGGCGGCGGAAGAGTCACGATTTGGCCATTGCACCCTCTGCAACGCGCCGTTAGCCTTCCGGCCACGCCGATGTGAGAGGGAGGGGCCGTGTCCCAGACGGTCGACCGCGCGCTGACCATCCTGGCGTCGCTCGGCGAGGGCCCGGCGTCGCTGGAGCAGGCCGCCGCGAAGATCGGGGTGCACAAGTCCACCGCGCTGCGGCTGCTGCGCACCCTGCAGGAGCACGGGTTCGTCCACCGGCAGTCCGACCAGCGCTACCGGCTCGGCGGCCGGCTGTTCGCGCTCGCCCACCAGGCGCTGGAGGGCATCGACATCCGGCAGGTCGCCGCCCCGTACCTGGCGGTGCTGAACGAGCGCTACGGGCACACCGTGCACCTGTCGGTGCTGGAGGAGGACGAGGTGCTGTACCTCGACAAGGTCGAGGCCAAGTACCCAAACCACGGCCGCAGCTGGCTCGGCGAGGCCAGCCGGATCGGCAAGCGGGCGCCCGCGGTGGCGACCGCGGCGGGCAAGGTGCTGCTCGCGGACCTGCCCGCCGAGAAGCTCGCCGCCTTCCTGGAGGGCGCCGACTTCCCGGCCCGCACCCCGCAGTCGATCCGCGGCCCGGAGGAGTTCCGGGCCGAGCTGGCCGAGGTGCGCCGCCGCGGCTGGGCGGTGGACCAGGCCGAGTACCAGGAGTCGGTGAACTGCATCGCCGCCCCGATCGCCGGCACCGAGGGCACCGCGATCGCCGCCTGCTCGATCTCCGCCCCGGTCCGGATCGCCTCGGTGACCGAGCTCAGCAAGCTGCTGCCGGAGCTGCTCTGCACGGTCGAGGCGATCTCGCTGGCGTACGGCGGCTCGCCTACTCCTCGCTGGTGCGAGAACCGTTGCGGTGCCAAGCACGAGGTGCGCGCCAGCCGTACTTGAGCGCCAGCATCCGCATGGTGAACGCGACCACGGCGGCCAGCGCGGCGTTCAGCGGGGTCAGCTGCCCGGCCGCGATCAGCACCGCCACCACGGCGGAGCCGACCAGCGCCGGGACGGCGTAGATCTCGCGGTCCCAGCGCAGCAGCGAGGGCGGCTCCATCGCCAGCAGGTCGCGGATCACGCCGCCGCCCGCGGCGGTCAGCATGCCGCAGGCCACCGAGGCGATCGCGCCCAGGCCGTAGGTGTGCGCCTTGATGGTGCCGGTGACGCAGAACAGGCCCAGGCCCGCGGCGTCCAGCACCATCACCGCCCGGGTGATCCGCTCCACCTCGGGGTGCAGGAAGAACACCACCACTCCCGCAACCAGCGGGGTGGGGAAGTACCCGAAGCTGGTGAACGCGGCCACCGGCAGCGCCCCGATCACCAGGTCCCGCAGGATGCCGCCGCCCAGCGCGGTGGCCTCGGCCAGCACGCAGATGCCGAAGATGTCCATGTTCTTGCGGACCGCCATCAGGCCGCCGGACAGCGCGAACACGAAGATGCCCACCAGGTCGAGGGTCTGCTGGACGTTGTGCGGGAAGATCTCGGAGGTCACCTGGTCAGTGTGCACACCGGCCTCCCGCCGCCCGCCGCCGGGCGGTCAGGCGAACTGCTCGTGCGGCGCGGGCCCGCCCAGCGCGTTCAGCCGGGTCGGCATCCTCAGCGTGGTCATCCGCCGCCAGCCGCCCGCCCGCTCGTACGCGTACACCGCGTGGATGCCCGCCGCCAGCGCCGCCGACTTCGCCCGCGGCCAGCGCAGCAGCTCCCCGAGGTGCGCCATCACGGCCAGGCTGACGTCCCGGTAGGTGCGGATCTCGGCCCGGGCGGTGGACTGCAGGGTGTCCAGGATCGCCCGGCCGTGCCCGTGATACGCCAGCCGCAGCAGCTCCTCGTGGCAGAACGCCAGGTGGTTGTCCTCGTCGTTGGAGATCATCCGCACCGCCCGGCCCAGCTCCGGGTGGTCACCGAAGATCCGCTTCAGCATCAGCATCTGCTCGGACGCCCGCTGTTCGGTGACCCGGCTGTGCGCCAGGTACGTGATCACGTCCTGCTCGGTCAGCGGCTCGTCGCGGCGCAGCCGGGTGTGCGCCAGGCCGATGCCCTGCCGCTCCAGGATCATCGTGTAGTCGGTGTCGTCCGGGACGTCCCGCTCGGTCAGGCCGCGCTTGTGCATCAGCGCCTTGAAGATCCGGCCGTGCTTGTCCTCGTCGGCGCCGTGCCGGGCCACCTTGGGCGCCAGCTCCGGGTCGGGCACCAGCCGGGCGATCCGGCCGTTCTCCCAGCCGCCCTGGTCCTCGCCCTTCGCGGCGATCGAGCAGAACAGCCGGAACGCCTGGTCGTCGTCGTGGATCTCCTGGAACAGACTGCTGGCCGACAGCATGGTGACCTACCCTCGCACGGGAGCCGGGACATTCCGCTCCAGTCAAGGCACCGCCCCCGCCCCCGGCAACAGCTCCGGCCGGGGGCTGCGCCGGACGAAGGACAGCCTGCCCTGCGGAGGCCGGTGCCGCGTCCGGCGCACCCCCGGTACTAGCCGACCAGCCGGCGCCGCCAGTCCAGGCCGGTCACCTCGACGGCCCGCGACGGGTCGCCGTCCCAGCGGACCGTCAGGCCGACGGCGCGCAGGGCGGCCGCCACCTCGTGGCCGACCGCGGCGGTGGTCCCGGGCGAGCCGTCGAAGCCGCCGTAGTGCAGCGACAGGCCGTGGCCCTCGGCGGCGTGGCCGGTGCTCTGGGAGTGGAAGTAGACGAAGCCGCGGGCCTCCGGGTTCTCCGCCCCGATCTCGCTGTTGCCGCAGCTGCTGCAGCAGGTGAAGTTCTCCCGGGCGGTGATCCCGGCCGCCTCCAGCGCGCCGAACGCCCGGGCCAGCCGCTCCGGGTCGGTCTCGCCGGTCCAGGTGCGCTGCTCGGCGACCCGCTCCAGCCAGAGCCGGTCGGCCAGCTGCTTGGCCTGCTCCTCGCCGACCGGCCGGTGCCCGTCCCGGACGAGGTACTCCTGCGCGGTCTCGGCCAGCCCGTCCAACGTGGCGTACCCGCCCGCGAGTTGGCGCCGCAGCTCCTCCAGCAGGCTCGCCTCGTCCTCCTCCGGCAGTTCGAGCGGCGCGGGCTCCGGGTCGGGCCCGAAGTCGATCCGCTCCCACTCCTCCCCCGCCGCCCAGTCCGGGTCCTGCCGGGCCCAGCCGACCAGCAGTTCGGCGACCCGCTCCAGCTCGGTCACCCGCGCCCCGAAGTGGCGCGACTGCGCGCCGTCCCGGTACTCGACCGTCCAGGCGCCGTGCTCCGGGCACGCCTGCGCGTAGGTGTCGGGCAGGTCGGGGACCCGCTGGAGCACCAGGAAGGCGCCCTTCCACTGCCCCATGTCCCGTACCAGGTCCCGGAGTCCGTCCTCCGAGAACCGGACGCCGACCCGCCCCGACCTGTCCTGCACCGCGATCTCCAGCATGCCCCTCACCTTGCCACCCGCCACCGTCAGTCCCGCCGGCCCGCACGAACGACGGAGTCCGCCCGGCGGGGGAACCCCCTCGCCGGACGGACTCTCGAACCCTCGAACGACGAACTACTCGCCCGCGTTCTCCGGGAAGTGGCAGGCCACCTGGTGCCCGGTCGACACCGTGGCCAGCGGCGGCTGCTCGCTCGCGCAGACGTCCTGGGCCTTCCAGCAGCGGGTGCGGAAGCGGCAGCCGGACGGCGGGTTGAGCGGGGAGGGCACGTCGCCGGTGAGCAGGATGCGCTCGCGGCGCTCCTTGCGGCGCGGGTCGGGCACCGGCACCGCGGACATCAGGGCGTTGGTGTAGGGGTGCATCGGCCGGGCGTAGAGGGCGTCCCGGTCGGCGATCTCCACCACCTTGCCGAGGTACATCACCGCGACCCGGTCGGAGACGTGCCGGACCACCGAGAGGTCGTGCGCGATGATCAGGTAGGTGAGGCCGAGCTCCTTCTGGAGGTCGTCCAGCAGGTTGACCACCTGGGCCTGGATGGAGACGTCCAGCGCGGAGACCGGCTCGTCGGCCACGATCATCTTGGGGCGCAGCGCCAGGGCGCGGGCGATGCCGATGCGCTGGCGCTGGCCGCCGGAGAACTCGTGCGGGTAGCGGTTGTAGTGCTCGGGGCTGAGGCCGCAGAGCTCCAGCAGGTCCTGGACGGCCCGCTTGACGCCGTGCTCGGTGCTGATCTTCTGCAGCCGGAAGGGCGCGCCGACGATGGTGCCGATGGTGTGCCGGGGGTTCAGCGAGGAGTACGGGTCCTGGAAGATCATCTGGATGTCGCGGCGGTACGGGCGCATCGCCGCGACGCCCAGGTGGGTGATGTCGCTGCCGTCGAACTCGATCTTCCCGCCGGTGGGTTCGTCGAGCCGGGTGACCAGGCGCCCCATGGTGGACTTGCCGCAGCCGGACTCGCCGACCACGCCGAGGGTCTCGCCGGCGTTGACCGTGAAGTCGATGCCGTCGACCGCCCGCACCGCGCCGACCTGGCGCTTCAGCAGGCCCTTGGTGACCGGGAAGTGCCGGGTCAGTCCGGTGACCCTCAGCAGGGGTTCGCGGTCGGGCCCGGGCGCCTGGGCCGGCACCTTCTCGAGCTGCGGCACCGCCGCCTGACTGTCCGTCATCGCTGCTCTCCAAATGGGTGGTACGTGCTCACAGCCGGGGCGCGATCTCTTCGGTGAAGATCCGGTGGCGTTCGGCGATCGGCAGGTGGCAGGCGGCGTGGTGCCGGGGCGCGGCCTCGGCGAGCACGGGCACCTCGCTGGTGGAGCGGCCGCCGGTGAGCTCGGCGTACGGGCAGCGCGGGTGGAAGGCGCAGCCGGACGGCACGTTGATCAGGCTCGGCGGGGTGCCCTTGACCGGGATCAGCCGGTCCTGGAGCTCCCGGTCGAGGCGGGGCATCGAGCCGAGCAGGCCCCAGGTGTAGGGGTGCTCGGGGGATTCGAAGATGGTCGCGGCGGGGCCGCGCTCGACGGGCTTGCCGCCGTACATGACCAGGATGTCGTCGGCGAGTTCGGCGACCACGCCCAGGTCGTGGGTGATGATGACGACCGCCGAGCCGAACTCCTTCTGCAGGTCGCGGATCAGGTCGAGGATCTGCGCCTGGACGGTGACGTCGAGGGCGGTGGTCGGCTCGTCGGCGATCAGCAGCGAGGGGTCGTTGACCAGCGCCATCGCGATCATGGCGCGCTGGCGCATGCCGCCGGAGAACTCGTGCGGGTAGTTGTCGACCCGCTTGTCGGGCTGCGGGATGCCGACCCGGTCGAGCATCTCGACCGCCCGGGTGCGGGCCTCCTTCTTGGAGGCGCCGGGGTGGTGGGCCCGGTAGCCCTCGACGATCTGGGCGCCGACCGTGAAGTACGGGTGCATCGCGGTCAGCGGGTCCTGGAAGATCATCGCCATCTTCTGGCCGCGCAGCTTGCGCACCCGGTCGGGGCCGGCCGCGATCAGCTCCTCGCCGTCGAGCCAGATCTCGCCGGTGATCTGCGGGGCGCCGCGCTTGGTGCCGGTGCGGTGCAGTCCCATGATCGACAGCGAGGTGACGGACTTCCCGGAGCCGGACTCGCCGACGATGCCGAGGGTCTTGCCGCGCTCCAGGTCGAAGCTGAGCCCGTTGACGGACTTGACCAGTCCGTCGTCGGTCGGGAAGTGCACCTTCAGGTCGCGGACCGACAGGAAGGGCTTGTCGGCCAGGTTGGGCTTGTCGGTGTTGCTCATGTCAGCCTCACCCGCGGGTCGACGACGGCGTACAGCATGTCCACCACGAGGTTGGCCATGATGATGAAGAACGCGGCGAACAGGGTCACGCCCATGATCACCGGGAGGTCGCTGGACTGGATCGAGGTGACCGCCTCGTAGCCGAGTCCGCGCAGGTTGAAGGTCTTCTCGGTGAGCACGGCGCCGCCGAGCAGGCCGCCGAGGTCCATGCCGAAGATGGTCAGGATCGGGGTCAGCGTGGAGCGCATGGCGTGCTTGCCGATGACCACCGGTTCCTTGAGGCCCTTGGCCCGCGCGGTGCGGATGTAGTCCTCGCCGAGGACGTCCAGCAGGGTGGCCCGACTGAGTCGGGCGTACGTCGCGGCGAACAGGAACGCCAGGGTCACCCATGGCAGCACCAGCCCCTGGAACCAGGAGACCGGATCGTCCGCGAAGTCGGTGTAGCTGTTGGGGAACCAGCCGAGCTGGTTGACGAACAGCGCGAGCGCGACCAGGCCGGTGAAGTACATCGGCAGCGAGACGCCGGCCAGCGCGACGGTCATGGTGATGCGGTCCAGCGCGGTGCCGCGGCGCAGCGCCGAGATGACGCCGGTGGCGGTGCCGAAGACCAGCCAGAGCACGGAGGCCCCGACCGCGAGCGAGACGTCGACGCCGACCCGGTTGAGCAGGAGCGGCCAGACCGCCTGCTCGGTCTTGAACGAGTAGCCCAGGCAGGGGGCCGCGCAGTGGGTCATGTCGGTGCCGGCGTTGTAGTCGCGGCCGGCGAACACCCCGCGCAGGAAGAGCCAGAACTGTTCGATGATCGACTTGTCGAGGCCCATCTTGTGGCGGATTCCCTCGACCGCCGCCTTGTCCGCGATCTTGCCCACGTAGAGCATCGCGGGATCGGTTCCGGTGAGTTTCGGCACCATGAAGAAGATGCCGAAGGTCACCGCGGCGACCACCAACAGCATGAAGGCGACGTTGATCAGTCGCCTGACGAGATACACGAGCACTGCGGTCGGCCCTGCCGCGGGCCGGCCGGACGCCCCGGTGGGGGCGCCGCGGCCGGCCCGGGCAGGGCCTTCACCTGCCCTTCGGACTAGCGGTGCGAACTAGGGGAGGTCAGGTCACTTGCCGTCGGAGACGCCGAGCGCCTGGAAGTCCACCTCGCCGAAGGCGTCGGAGATGTAGACGTTGGTCAGGCGCGGGTTGCGCCAGTTCAGGGCCTTGTCGGCGACCATCGGCAGGTAGTAGGCGCCGTCGACCACCTTGTGGTTGATCTTCTTGTACAGGTCGGCGGCCTTGGCCGGGTCGGTCTCCTGGGCGGCCTGGTCGAACCAGCCGTTGATCTCCGGGTCGTTGATCTCGGCGTAGTTGTTGTTGCCGTTCTGGGTGATGAAGCGGCCGTCGACCAGCGGCTGCAGGTAGCCGGAGCCGGTCGGGTAGTCGGCGCCCCAGCCCATCACGATCAGGCCGTAGCCCTTGGACTTGACCACGTCGGGCGCGCCGATCACCGAGGAGATCAGCTTGCCGTCGTACTGGTCGACGGTGACGTCGATGTTGACGGCCTTCAGCGCGGTCTGCAGCGCCACCGCGGAGTTGACCTCCTTCGGCTTGTTGCCGCGCACCGCGATGGTGGTCTTGAAGCCGTCCGGCTTGCCGCAGGCCTTCAGCTCTTCCTTCGCCTTGTCCAGGTTCGGCTTGCCCTTGGTCAGGCCGAACGGGTCGTAGTCGTCGGAGCCGAGGATGTTCGGGGGCAGCATCGAGCCGTACAGCGAACCGGCCACCGAGCCGCCGCGGGCGGTCTGCAGGGCGGTGG
Organism: Kitasatospora sp. NRRL B-11411; assembly: GCF_000721345.1. Classification (NCBI taxonomy): domain Bacteria; kingdom Bacillati; phylum Actinomycetota; class Actinomycetes; order Kitasatosporales; family Streptomycetaceae; genus Kitasatospora; species Kitasatospora sp. NRRL B-11411. The sequence continues at coordinate 39,953 of NZ_JOGH01000039.1, forward strand.
TGTCGGCCGCGTAGAGCACCGCGTTGCGGCAGTGCTGGTTGTCGAACGGGGCGACCGACGGGGCCATCGTGATGTACCGGATGAAGCCGTTGTACGGGTCGTCGGTGTTGGCCTTGAGCGACTGGTCCTGGAGCACCTTGACCTGGGCGGCCTGCGACAGGCCGGTCTGGGCCCAGTCGAGGTCGGCGGTGCCGGCCAGCAGGCGGGAGTCCATGTCGTCCGCGTTGGTGGTGACGGTCAGCTTGACGGTGTCCGGCAGCGCCTTGCGGAACGGGTCGGAGGCCGGGTCCCAGTTCTCGTTGCGGACGAGCTCGTACTCCTTGCCCGGCTCGACCGACTTGAACTTGTACGGGCCGGAGGAGACCGGCTTCTGGCCGTACTGGGCACCGGTGTCCAGCTTCTGCGGGACCGGGGCGGCGGAGCCCATGGCCAGCAGGTACGGGAAGTCGGAGTTCGGCTTGGCCAGGGTGAAGACGATGGTGGTGTCGTCCGGGGTCTGCACCGACTTCAGGCCGAGCTTGTTCGGGTCGCTGTCGGTGTAGGGGCCCTTGTAGCCCTGGCCCTGGTCCAGCTCGTTCATCAGGTAGGTCGGGCCGCCGGAGATGACGTCCTGCGCGAAGATGCGCTCGATGCCGTACTTGATGTCCTTCGAGGTGATGACCGAGCCGTCCTCGAACTTCAGGCCCGGCTTCAGTTTGAAGGTGTAGGTCTTGCCGTCGGCGGAGATCTCCGGCTTGGCCGAGGCCAGGTCGGGGACGAGCTGCAGGCCCTCCTTGCCCGGCTTGCCGTCGAAGGCGAGCAGGGTGCGGGTGTAGAAGCGCTCGTAGTTCCACACCGAGGCGTAGTACGCGCGACCGGGGTCGAGCGAGTCCACGTCGGTGGTGGTCCAGAGGTTGAGGGTGCCGCCCTTCTTGTCGGACGGGTTCACCTTCTTCTCGGCCGCCGCGTTGAAGCCCGCCGCACCGGCCTTGCCGGAGGCGTTGTCGCCGCCCGTGCCGCCGCCCTTGCTGCCGCCGCACGCGGCGGTGGTGAGGGCGAGGGTGACCACCAGTGCGGCGGCCGCGAGCGTCCTGTTTCGCTTCATGGGTTGGGGAACCTCCAGAATTGCGGGCTCAGTTGCCCTTGGGGTCGAGAGCGTCACGCAGGCCGTCACCGAAGAGGTTGAAGGCGAGCACGGTGATGAAGATGGCGAGACCGGGGATCACCATGTAGGTGGGATCCGCCTGGTAGATCCCCACCGCGTCCGAGAGCATCTGCCCCCAGGACGGGGTGGGCGGCCGGACGCCGGCCCCGAGGAAGCTGAGCGCCGCCTCGTTCAGGATGTTGGTGGGGATGATCAGGGTCGTGTAGACCAGGATCGGCGCCACCAGGTTGGGCAGCAGTTCGCGGAACAGGATGTGCGCGCGGCCGGCACCGAGGCTGCGGGCGGCGTCGACGAACTCGCGTTCGCGCAGCGACATCGCCTGGCCTCTGACGATGCGTCCGATGTACGGCCAGCCGAAGAAGCCGATCACCGTCATCAGCACCATCACGCGCACGGTCGTGTCGCCCAGCCCCAGCACCGAGTTGGGGATCACCGACACCAGGGCGATGCTGAACAGCAGCTGCGGGAAGGCCAGCAGGACGTCCATCACCCGGCTGATCACCGAGTCCACCCAGCCGCCGAAGTAGCCGGCCATGATGCCCAGCACCACGCCGATGGTGATCGCCACCACGGCCGCGCCGAGCGCGACCAGCAGCGAGATCCGGGCGCCGTAGAGGATCCGGGAGAACACGTCGCGGCCGAAGGTCGGGTCGACACCGAGCAGGTAGTCGCCGCTGATGCCGCCGAACGAGCCCTTGGGCAGGCCCAGGTCGGGGTTGATCTGGTCCGGGTGCGGCTCGTCGACCGGGTGTCCGAACAGCGCGGTGAGCACCGGTGCCAGGACGGCCGCCAGGATCAGCAGGATCACCACGGCGCCGCCGGCCAGGGCGACCTTGTCGCGCTTGAGGCGCTCCCAGGCGATGCGGCCGGGTGAGCGTCCCTCGATCTTCTTGGGCGGCTCGGTGGTTGACGAGCCGTCAGGCTGCGCGCCGGCCGCCGGACCCGAGGTCTCGGTGGGTGTGGTCATGAGTCAGTTCGTTCCCCTCGCCGACGGTGGCCGGCCCACGGAGTCGCGTGCGGTGCGGAAGTGCAGAGCGGTTCGGTGGTGCCGGACGCCGATGCGGCGGTGCAGAAGTGCGTTGAGCAAGCAGGGCGTTGCTGGTGGTGCGGGTTCCCCCGGGTCGCCTCCGGGTCGGAGGTCGCCGAGCGGGGCCGCTCCCCGGCGGGGAGGGGCTCCGAAGTGCACGGTGCTGCCGCACGGAGAAACGCGTCGTGCGGTTCATGCTCTGGCGGGGGCGCGTTCACCTTCGTGAGGTTCGGCTCGCGCTCCGCATTGCGCAGCACTCTCTGTCATGGGACGTACCCGGCGGAAGACCCCCATGCCGAAGGATGCCTAACTGTGATCTGTCCGCATGCACTTCCGTTGCGCGCGCATATCGCTCTTCACACAGCTGTTACGTGTCCGTCAAGGGGCGCACTGACGACACCCCGCCACTGGCGGGAAAACGCCAGGTGGCACAAGGGATGGCGCGCGTAGATCATGAGGTGGCAAAAAACCCCCGCCGACCGGGGAAAAGGTCGGGGCGGGGGTTTTTCGACGGAGCGTCAGGGTAGGTTCAACGGCCCGGATAACCCGGCCAGGGCGCCTGCGGCCACCCCTGGGTGGGCCCGGCCGGTGGTTGCGCTGCGTAACCGAAGCCGGTGGGCTGGGCCTGCGGGGCGCCCTGCCGGTCGAAGAACGGCCGGGCGTTGGCCCACATCCACATCGCCACCGGGTCGTACTCGTCCGCCATCATCACGGTGGACACGCCGGGCCCGTCGGGCGCCTGCGCGGCGGCCCGCTGCACCAGCGCCCGGGCCGCCTCCACGGAGGGCGGCGAGGCGTCGTACAGGTCCAGCCCGATCGCCAGGTAGCCCTCGCCCAGCACCGGCTGCACCCAGGCCCGGCGCAGCGAGCGCAGCGGCCGCACCTCGCCCGCCTGCTGCTCCAGCACGGAGAAGAACGGCGAGCCCTGCACCGGGGGTTCGGAGATCCGCAGCGGGCCGGCCGGCAGCCGGTCCAGGCCGAGCGCGATCCGCCGCAGGTCGGCCCAGGGCACGCCGACGCCGCCGCCGGGGCGGTGCGGGTCGAGCCACAGGCCCCAGCGCGAGCGGTACAGCGAGGCGGCGATCTCCGGCCCGGAGACCACCTCGTGGGCGCGCGTCCAGCCGCTGGCGGCGAGCTGCCCGGGGGAGGTCGCGCAGGGCGCGTAGCCGTGCCCGCCGACGTCCATGTTCCCGTACTGGGCGTCCGGGCTGCCGGGGCTGCCGTGCCACAGCAGCATCCAGACCTGCCCGCCGGCCAGGGCGCGCAGCAGCCCCTCGTACGCCTCCCAGCGTTCCGGTGCGACTGCTGCGAGGGCGCGCTCGACCGCCCCCGGGTCGCCGACCGCTCCCGTCACGTCGCCGCCCTACTCTCTGTCGTCCGTTCCGCCGTGCTCCGGTGTACCGGGCAACCCTATGGGGCGGACCCGGCGGCCGTCATGCCGCCGGCCCCGCGCGCCGGACCGGATCCGCCGTCACGGCCGCACGTAGAAGGGCTGCACCCGCCCCAGCATCCACTCCACCACCGGGTCGGCCACCAGGTCGAGCAGCACCAGGTGGACGCCCCAGCTGGGCGGCGCGGTTCCGAGCGCCCGGCCCAGCGCGGTGTTCACCTCGGCCGGGTCGGCGGGGGCCGCCGGGTCCAGCTGCACGCCGACGTACAGCAGGGTCGCCTCGCCCTCCACCCGGGCCAGCGCCCGACGGGCCGTCAGGACGCCCGGCAGCGCGACGAGTTCGCCGGTCGCGGCGGCCAGGAAGGCGTACGGCTCCTGGTGCGGCTCGGGCTCCTTGAGCGCCACCCGGGCGCCCTCGGCCACCCCCTGCGCCTCCCACTGCTCGCCGCGCGGCCCGCGCCGCAGCTCGCCGACGCCCTCCGGCGGCACCGGGATGCCCACCGGCGCCTCCGGGTTGACCGCGATGCCGATGCCCAGCGGCAGCCCGCGGGCGAACTCCCACATCGGGGCGATCGCGAACGGGATGCCCGGGCAGTGCTGCAGGTACTGCTCCTGCGAGGAGTACACCGGAACGTACGGCGCGCCGGCCAGCTCCAGCGTCGGCAGGTCCAGCGAGTCGGCGTCCGGCGCGGTGCCGGACGGCAGCGGGATCCACACCTGGCTGCGGGCCAGCACCTCGATCACCCGGGGCGTCGCCCCGGGGTCGCCGAGCGCGGCCGTCAGCACCTGCTCCAGCTCGTTGGCCGGCCAGGCCCCGCCCTCCAGCGCCCCGTCCAGCGGGAACCCCATCTCGCCCCTCCACATCCGCGGTTGCGATCAGGTTAGCGGCGCGCGGGCGCCCCCCGTGCGCGGGTGTGACCGGGCCCCTCTCCCACCGGGTGCCCCCGGCATGCCATGATGGGCCCGCCCAAACTTCATACCGGCCGCTCGAACCCGCGCGGGAGAGCCGGAACGGCCTGCTCAGGCCGCGACCGGCGCCGAAGGAGCAAGTCCTCCCCGGAATCTCTCAGGCACCCCTACCGCCCGGGCTAGGCAGATCTGGAAAGTGGACACGGCCGCGCCGTGCGCCCACCCACGGTGCAAGCCGCCATCCTTGTCAGGAGGCGGCGAAGCTCTCAGGTTCGACGACAGATGGGGGAGATTCGCCCCAGCCTGCCCGTTTCCAGATCCCGGGAGTCCTGTCGTGTCCCTCCGCCTGACCGCGCTCGACGCGCTGCACCGCTCGCTCGGCGCCACCATGACCGACTTCGCGGGGTGGGACATGCCGCTGCGCTACGGCAGCGAGCGCGAGGAGCACCTCGCGGTCCGCACCCGGGCCGGCCTGTTCGACCTCTCGCACATGGGCGAGATCACCGTCTCCGGCCCGCAGGCCGGCGAGCTGCTCGACCACGCGCTGGTCGGCTTCATCTCGGCGCTCGGCGTGCTGCGCGCCCGCTACACCATGATCTGCCGCGAGGACGGCGGCATCCTGGACGACCTGATCGTCTACCGCACCGCCGAGGACGAGTACCTGGTGGTCGCCAACGCCTCCAACGCCCAGGTGGTGCTGGACGCGCTGACCGAGCGCGCGGCCGGCTTCGACGCCGTCGTCCGCGACGACCGGGACGCCTACGCGCTGCTCGCCGTCCAGGGCCCGGAGGCCAACGGCATCCTGGCCAAGCTGACCGACGCCGACCTGCCCGGCCTCAAGTACTACGCCCTGCTGCCCGCCACCGTGGCCGGCCGCCAGGTCTGGCTGGCCCGCACCGGCTACACCGGCGAGGACGGCTTCGAGGTGTTCTGCGCCCCCGCCGACGCCGAGCACCTGTGGACCGCGCTGACCGAGGCCGGCACCGCCGAGGGCCTGGTCCCGTGCGGCCTGTCCTGCCGCGACACGCTGCGCCTGGAGGCCGGCATGCCGCTGTACGGGCACGAGCTGTCCACCGAACTGACCCCGTTCGACGCGGGCCTGGGCCGGGTGGTGCGCTTCGACAAGACCACCAACGACGGTGCCTTCGTCGGCCGCAAGGCCCTGGAGGAGGCCGCGGCGCAGGCCGAGGCCAACCCTCCCCGCAAGCTGGTCGGCCTGGTCTCCGAGGGCAAGCGCGTCCCGCGCGCCGAGTACTCCGTGGTGGACGCCGAGGGCGCCGTGATCGGCCGGATCACCTCCGGCTCGCCGTCCCCGACCCTGGGCAAGCCGATCGCCATCGCGTACGTGGACGCCGCCCACGCCGAGCCGGGCACCGCCGTCGCGGTGGACGTGCGCGGCAAGGCCGAGCCGGTCGAGGTCGTCGCGCTGCCGTTCTACAAGCGCGCCCGCTGACCCCCGCGCCCCTTCGGAACAGTCCTTTTCCGGTTCGTCCGCCCAGCGGACGGCCGCGCCCTCCCCTCCCGCGATCCTGGAGAATGACGTCATGAGCAACCCCACGCACCTGCAGTACACCAAGGAGCACGAGTGGCTGACCGCCGCCGTGGACGGGGTGTCGGCGGTCGGCATCACCGCGCACGCGGCCGACGCCCTCGGCGACATCGTCTACGTCCAGCTCCCTGCGGTGGGTGACACCGTCACCGCGGGTGAGACCTGTGGCGAGCTTGAGTCCACCAAGTCGGTCAGCGACCTCTACTCCCCCGCCACCGGCGTGGTCACCGAGGTCAACCAGGCCGTCATCGACGAGCCGGCCCTGGTCAACTCGGAGCCCTTCGAGGGCGGTTGGCTGTTCAAGGTCCGGGTCGAGGCGACCGACGAGCTGCTCGACGCCGACGGCTACACCGCCTTCACCGGCGCCTGACCGGGAGACCCCCTCATGACGGTCCTGAACCAGTCCCTCCACGCGCTCGACCCGGAGATCGCCGCCGCGGTCGACGCCGAGCTGCACCGCCAGCAGACCACCCTGGAAATGATCGCCTCCGAGAACTTCGCCCCGGTGGCGGTCATGGAGGCCCAGGGCTCGGTGCTCACCAACAAGTACGCCGAGGGCTACCCCGGCCGCCGGTACTACGGCGGCTGCGAGCACGTCGACGTGGTCGAGCAGATCGCCATCGACCGGATCAAGGAGCTGTTCGGCGCCGAGCACGCCAACGTGCAGCCGCACTCCGGCGCGCAGGCGAACGCCGCGGCGATGTTCGCGCTGATCCAGCCGGGCGACACCATCCTGGGCCTGAACCTGGCCCACGGCGGTCACCTGACCCACGGCATGAAGATCAACTTCTCCGGCAAGCTCTACAACGTGGCCGCGTACCACGTGGACGAGAAGACCGGCCAGGTCGACATGGCCGAGGTCGAGCGCCTCGCCAAGGAGCACCAGCCCAAGCTGATCATCGCCGGCTGGTCCGCCTACCCGCGCCAGCTGGACTTCGCCGAGTTCCGCCGGGTCGCGGACGAGGTCGGCGCCCTGCTGATGGTCGACATGGCGCACTTCGCCGGCCTGGTCGCCGCCGGGCTGCACCCCTCCCCGGTGCCGTACGCGGACGTGGTCACCACCACCACCCACAAGACCCTGGGCGGCCCGCGCGGCGGCGTCATCCTCTCCAAGGCCGAGTGGGCCAAGAAGATCAACTCCGCGGTCTTCCCCGGCCAGCAGGGCGGCCCGCTGGAGCACGTGATCGCCGCCAAGGCCGTCGCGTTCAAGGTCGCGGCCTCCGAGGAGTTCAAGGAGCGCCAGCAGCGCACCCTGGAGGGCGCGAAGATCCTCGCCGAGCGCCTGCTCCAGGACGACGTCACCGCCTCCGGCGTCTCCGTGCTGTCCGGCGGCACCGACGTGCACCTGGTCCTGGTCGACCTGCGCAACAGCGAGCTCAACGGCCAGGACGCCGAGGACCGCCTGCACGAGGTCGGCATCACGGTCAACCGCAACGCCGTCCCGAACGACCCGCGCCCGCCGATGGTCACCTCCGGCCTGCGCATCGGCACCCCGGCGCTGGCCACCCGCGGCTTCGGCGCCGCGGACTTCCGCGAGGTCGCCGACGTCATCGCCGAGGCCCTCAAGCCGGGCTTCGACGCGGCCAAGGCCGAGGCCCTCAAGGCCCGGGTGAGCGCGCTCGCCGCCAAGCACCCGCTCTACCCGGAGCTGTAAGACCCCGCTCGTCCGGCCGCCGACCGGCGGTCCACCGAGCAACCCCGGGGCACCGCGCACACTGGAAGACGTGCGCGCGGTGCCCCGTTCCATGCCGCGCCCCGTCCACGAGACGGGACCCAGCACCACCACCACGAGACCGGACAAGGACGTCACCCCGTGGCCATCAGCGTCTTCGACCTCTTCTCCATCGGCATCGGCCCCTCCTCCTCGCACACCGTGGGCCCGATGCGCGCGGCCCGGATGTTCGCCCGCCGCCTCAACTCCGAGGGCCTGCTGGAGCGGGTCGCCACCGTCCGGGCCGAGCTGTACGGCTCGCTCGGCGCCACCGGGCACGGCCACGGCACCCCCAAGGCCGTCCTGCTCGGCCTGGAGAACCACTCCCCCCGCACGGTCGACGTCGACCGCGCCGACCTCGACGTCGAGCGGATCCGCGCCGAGAAGCGGCTCAGCCTGCTCGGCCGCCACGAGATCCCGTTCGACCCGGACCACGACCTGGTCCTGCACCGCCGCAAGGCCCTCCCCTACCACGCCAACGGCATGGCCCTATGGGCCTACGACGCCTCCGGCGAGACGCTGCTGGAGAAGACCTACTACTCGGTCGGCGGCGGCTTCGTGGTCGACGAGGACGCCATCGGCGAGGCCCGGGTCAAGCCCGACGACACCGCCCTGCGCCACCCCTTCCGCACCGGCGAGGAACTGCTGCGCCTGACCCGGGAGACCGGCCTGTCCATCTCCGGCCTGATGCTGGAGAACGAGAAGGCCTGGCGCACCGAGGCCGAGATCCGGGCCGGGCTGCTGGAGATCTGGGCCGTCATGAAGGAGTGCGTCGCGGCCGGCATGTCCCGCGAGGGCATCCTCCCCGGCGGGCTCAAGGTCCGCCGCCGCGCCGCGAGCGCGGCCCGCGCGCTGCGCGCCGAGGGCATCGGGCCGGGCAACGCGATGGAGTGGGTCACCCTCTACGCGATGGCCGTCAACGAGGAGAACGCCTCCGGCCGCCGGGTGGTCACCGCCCCCACCAACGGCGCCGCCGGCATCATCCCGGCCGTCCTGCACTACTACCTGAACTTCATCCCGGGCGCCGACGAGGACGGGATCGTCCGCTTCCTGCTCGCGGCCGGCGCGATCGGCATGCTCTTCAAGGAGAACGCCTCGATCTCCGGCGCCGAGGTCGGCTGCCAGGGCGAGGTCGGCTCCGCCTGCTCGATGGCCGCCGGCGGCCTCGCCGAGGTCCTCGGCGGCACCCCCGAGCAGGTCGAGAACGCCGCCGAGATCGGCATCGAGCACAACCTCGGCCTCACCTGCGACCCGGTCGGCGGCCTGGTCCAGATCCCCTGCATCGAACGCAACGGCATGGCCTCCGTGAAGGCCGTCACCGCCGCCCGGATGGCCCTGCGCGGCGACGGCCGGCACCACGTCTCGCTCGACAAGGCGATCAAGACCATGAAGGAGACCGGCGCCGACATGAAGATCAAGTACAAGGAGACCTCGCGCGGCGGCCTCGCCGTGAACGTCATCGAGTGCTGAGCCGCTGATCGCCCCCGGAAACGGTACGGGGCCCCTGTCCGCGGTTGTTCGCGGTCCGGGGCCCCTGTGCGTCCTCCGGCGGCCAAGGGGGTGCGTGCCGGCGGAGGGAGGGTGTCGGGTTGTTCTGCCCGACTTGCATGACTATCGCACGCTATGAACCGGCGAACAAAATCGAAACCAAGGCGTGTGGCTGAGTTCACCTTCACATGCCAGGCGGCGGGCCGGGCAGGGGTTCAGCGGGTGGCAGCGGCGACGGCGGCGGCCCGTTCGCGGATCTTCATCTCGAACCAGACGCCCTTGCCGCGCGGCAGCAGGTCGGCGCCCCAGCGGTCGGCGAGCGACTCCACCAGGCGCAGGCCGTTGCCGTTCTGGTAGCCGACCTCGGGGGCGACGATCAGGCAGGGCAGGGCGCGCGAGGAGTCCCGGACCTCGACCCGGAGCCAGCCGGGGCGACGGGTCACCTTCAGTCCGATCATCCGACCACCGGTGTGCCGGATGGCGTTGGCCACCAGTTCACCCGTGAGCAACTCCCCCGCCTCCAGCAGCTGGTGGAGTTTCCACGTCCGTAACACCGAGAGCACCAGCCGCCGGGCCACCCCGGCCGACTCCGGGCGGGAGGGCAGCCGGACTTCCTCCGCGGCGTCGGGATCGCTGAGCACGCCGAAGAAGAGGTGCTCCATCTCCTCCGGCGTCAGCCGCTCCAGGTCGGCCAGCACCACGCCGGCGCCGATCCCTGACGGATCGTCACCACGGGTGCCGGCCGGTGGAAGTGATGACCGGTCTGCTTCGCCCCATGCCGCCATGCGCCCCATCATTGCGGAACGCGAGCAGGTGCGTACGGACAATGAGCAAACGATCACTATTCATTTGGCATATGCCGTCAGCAACCGAACGGGCGCCCGAGCGTCACCACTGCGCCCAGGGGGTGTTCCAGCCGCTCAGGCCGTTGGACGGGTCGACCGTCTTGCCCTTGGAGTTGACCACCTTGAACACGTCCCCGACCAGGCTGGAGTCGTAGAGCTTGCCCGCCGGGGCGCTCGCGCTGCCGGACTTGGTGTCGGTCACGCCGATGCAGCCGTGGCTGCCGTTGGAGCGGCCGATCACGCCCGCGCTCCACGAGTTGCCGTGCACGTAGGTGCCGGAGTCCGTCAACCTCATGGCGTGCGGAACCACCAGGTCGTACTCGTCGCCGGAGCCCTCCTTGGTGACGCCGGCCGAGGTCATCCGGGTGGTGCCCTCCTTGGCCTCCACCACCATGACGCCGTTCCAGGTGTCGTAGCCGGGCTTGCCGGCGGTGAACTCGACGGTGTCGACCTGCTGGCCGTCCCGGACGACCGCCATCTTGTGGGTGTTGACGTCGACGGTGGAGATCTGCGAGCGGCCGATGGTGAACGGCTCGTCCTTGTCCACGTCGCCGTAGACGCCGGGCGAGGTCTCCACGTTCTTCAGCTTGTAGTGGATGGTGACCTTGGTGCCGGGCTTCCAGTAGTTCTCCGGCCGGAAGTCGACCCGGTTGTCGCCGAACCAGTGGCCCTTGACCGTCGTGCCGTCGGAGGCCTCGAAGGTGATGCCGCCCAGCACCGCGTCCTTGTTCTTGACCGCCCGCTTGAAGGTCACCGAGACGATCATGCCGACGCCGTACTCCCCGTTGTCGGCGATGTTGTCGCTGGTGCCGGCCTCCTTGTCGGGGGTGAGGGTGGTGAAGCCGGAGCGCGCGTTGGCGACCGCGCCCTTGGCGTCCTCGGCGAGCGCGTCCACGGTGTAGGCGGTGGCCACCTGGAGGGCGCCGGTGGGGGCCCAGCTGCCGTCGGCGCCGATCTGGCCGGGCACCTCGACGCCGTCCGGGCCGGTGACCTTGACCGAGGTGAGCTTGCCGTTGCCGGCCGTCACCTTGACCTCGCCGGTCGGCTTCACCCCGGTGGTGCCGTCGGCGGGGGCGATGGCGATGGTCGCGGTCGAGGCGGCCGGCTTGGTGTCACCGGCCGTCGCGCCGGAGCTGGCCGAGGCGCCCTTCGCGTCGTCCGACTTGGTCGCGCCGGAGCTGCAGCCGGCCGTGGCCATCAGCACCAGGGCGCCCGCGAGCGCCCCCACCACGTATCCCCCGCGCATCGCCTTCACGTTCCGTTCTCCCCACGCACCCGCCTGTCGGCTGACAGGGCTTTCGTTTGATATGACGGGCCGGGACGGTCAAACGTTGCGGGGGAAGTGTCCCGGTACGGTCACGAACGGACCACGGCCCGGCGGTCGGGTGACCACCGGGCCGTCACGGCGCGCGCACCGGTGCCTACCACTTGCTCCACGGGATGGTCCAACCGCTCCAGCCGTTGTCGCCGGAGACGGTCTGGCCCTTGGAGTTCTTGATCCGCACCACGTCCCCGACGATCGAGGAGTTGAAGAACTTGCCCGCCGCCGAGCTGTCGCTGCCGCCCTTGGCGTCGGCCACGCCGATGCAGCCGTGGCTGGCGTTGGACTTGCCGAAGGCGCTGCTCCAGTAGTTGCCGTGCACGTAGGTGCCGCTGGTGGTCAGGCGCATCGCGTGCGGCACGTCCGGGACGTCGTACTCGTCGCCCTTGACGTTGGAGACGGTCGCCGAGTTCATCCGGGTGACCTTCTCCTTGGAGGAGATCACCATGGTGCCGTTCCAGGAGGCGTTCTGGTCGTTGCCCGCGGTGATCGGGACGGTCTCGGTCTTGCCGTTGCCCCGGTCCACCGTCATGGTGTGGGCCGCCGCGTCCACCGTGGAGACCTGGTAGCGGCCGATGGTGAACGGCTCGTCCTTGTCGATGTCGCCGTACACGCCGGGCGCCACCTCGACGTTCTTCAAGCGGTACTTGACCGTCACCTTGGTGCCCGGCGTCCAGAAGTTCTCCGGCCGGAAGTCCAGCCGGCTGTCGCCGAACCAGTGGCCCTTGGCCACCGTGCCGTCGGAGCCGGTGACGGTGACGCCGCCCAGCACCGCGTCCTTGTTCTTGATCGCCTTGCCGAACCGGACCGAGACGATCATGCCGACGCCGTAGTTGCCGTTGTCGGCGATGTTGTCGTTGGTCGAGGCGGTCTTCGCCGGGGTCAGCGTGGTGAAGCTGGTGGTCGAGGCGGCCACCAGGCCCGCCGGGTCGACCGCCTGCGCGGCGACGGTGTAGGTGGTGCCGACGGTCAGCTGGCCGGCCGGCTTCCAGCTCAGGCCGTCGGCGGAGATGCTGCCCTCCACCGCCTTGCCGTTCTTGTCGGTCACCTCGACCGTGGTGAGCTTGCCGCCGGCCACCGCGACCTGCAGGCCGTCCTTGGGCTGCACGTCGGTGGCCCCGTCGGCCGGGGTGACGGTCAGCTGGGCGGCCGAGACCTTCGGCGCGGCGTCGGTCGAGGACGAACTCCCGGCGCTCGCCGACCCCTTGGCGTCGGTCGAACCGGTGGCGCCGCCACCGTCGTTGCAGGCCGCGGTGCCCAGCAGCAGCGCACCACCGACCAGCAGGGCCGCCGCCGACCGCCCGGCCCGGCGCCCCTGCCCCGCCACCGCCCAGGACTTGCCAACCGTCTCCACCGCGCTGCTCCCCTCCCGGTACCACCGGCGAATACCCGTGCTGCGCCCGGGATCCGTCGCCCCGGGCCGATCGCGGCCCGGGCGCTTGGTCGCCTCGGCCCCGGTCGCGCGCGGTCAGGATAACGGGCGAATCTGAGTGAATCTTCGGCGGGAGCCGAGTGCCGGTTCAGTGAACTCGGACCGGCCGGCATCCGGAGGGCGGCGTCGCGGGCCGATGGCTGTCGCCCGGACGGCTTCTCCTCAGTCGCCGTGGCTCCGCCACGGCTCCCTCGTCGGCACCGCCCGGACTCGGCACGTCCCCGGTGATGGTGTGCCGGTAGAGCCAGCCGGCCGGGGAGTCCGCGGAGCCGCCCTTGGTGTCGGGCAGGCCGATGCAGCCGTGGCTGGTGTTGGCGGCGCCGAACACCGCGGGGTCGCTCCAGTAGTTGCCGTGCACGAAGGTGCCGGAGGCGGTCAGCCGGAGCGCGTGCGGGACGTCCTTGATGTCGTACTCGTCGCCGAGGCCGACGGTCTGCGAGTTCATCCGGGTCACCTCGTGGCGCTCGGAGACCACCATGGTGCCCAGGTAGGTGCCGTGCTCGGGGCTGCCGGCGCTGACCGGCAGCACCCGCAGCAGTTCGCCGTCCCGGCGGACGGTCATGGTGTGCGCGTCCAGGTCGACGACGGCCACCAGCGCGCGGCCGACGGTGAAGTGCACGTCCTTGTCCTGGGTGCCGAGGTAGCCGGGCGCGCCCTCGACGTCCTTGAGTCGCAGCAGCAGGGTGACCTTCGTCCCGGCCGGCCAGTACTCCTCGGGGCGGAAGTCCAGCCGCTGGTCGCCGAACCAGTGCGCGGCGACCTCCAGCGGCGGGTCGGCGACCACCGCGACGGCCTTCTCGACCGCGGCCCGGTCGGCGATCGGGTGCGAGAAGCGCAGCGAGACCGGCATGCCGACGCCGACGGTGGAGCCGTCCTCGGGGGTGAAGAAGCCGGCGAAGGTGTGCGCGGGGGCGGCGGTGGCGAAGGCGGCGTGCTGGGCGGCGCGCAGGCCGGCGGCGTCCTCGGCGACCGCGTCCAGGGTGTAGGCGGTGGCGGTGGCCAGCCGGCGGTCGGGCGTCCAGCGGGCGCCGTCGGCGCTGAGCGTGCCGGGGACGGCGGTGCCGCGGTCGTCGGCGAGCCGGACGGCCAGCAGCCGGCCCTCGGCGACCGCGACCTCCACCGGGCCGTCGGCCGGGACGTCCTGCGCGCCGTCGCCGGGCCGCACCGAGAGCCGGGCCCGGGAGACCGGCGGGGCGGCCGCCGCGTCGCCCGGCGGCCGGTCGGCCCCGCCGCCCCCGCCCCCGCCGGAGCCGCTGGGCACATGATCGATCACGGTGCGTCACGCCGCCCGACCTGGGGTGACGAGGGCCGTCGGACAGGGAACAACCGGAAGAACGGGGACGGGCCCCCGGATTGCTGGGAGGGTCGCCATGACGGCGTGGCAGGAGCTGGGTGCGGGCGCGGGCCGTCAGGAGCGGCCGGCGGCCCGGTGGAACGGCTCGGCGCCCCGGCCCGACGCCGATCCGCCGTGGCCGGGCAGCTGGCAGCCGCTGGGCGCCCGGTTCCGCACCGACCCGGAGGGCGGCCGGGGCACCAACTTCGCGCTCTGGGCGCCGAACGCCGAGGCCGTCGACCTGTGCCTGTTCGACGAGCGCGGCCGGGAGAGCCGGCACCGGCTGGCCGAGCAGACGTACCAGACCTGGCACGGCTACCTGCCCGGCGTGCTGCCCGGCACCCGCTACGGCTTCCGGGTCCACGGCCGGTGGGACCCGTGGACCGGCGCCCGGCACAATCCCGCCAAGCTGCTGCTCGACCCGTACGCCCGGGCCATCGACGGCGCCTACACCGCGCACGACGCGACCTGCGCGGCCGTCCGCAACTGGCCGGAGCGGGACGTGGCGGACACCGTCCGGGACGACCGGGACTCCGCGCCGTACGTGCCCAAGGCCGTGGTGGTGGACGACGCCGACGACTGGTACGACGACCAACGGCCGAAGACCCCGTGGGCCGAGACGGTGCTGTACGAGCTGCACGTGCGCGGCTTCACCATGCGCCACCCGGAGGTGCCGCCGGAGCTGCGCGGCACCTACGCGGGGCTGGCGCACCCGGCGGCGGTCGGGCACCTGGTGCGGCTGGGGGTGACGGCGGTGGAGCTGCTGCCGGTGCACCACCACGTCAGCGAGGACCACCTGCAGGCCCGCGGGCTGGTCAACTACTGGGGCTACAACACGCTCGGCTACTTCGCCCCGCACGCGGGCTACGCGGCCACCGGCAGCCGGGGCCAGCAGGTCGGCGAGTTCAAGCGGATGGTGCGGGCGCTGCACGCGGCGGGCATCGAGGTGATCCTCGACGTGGTCTACAACCACACCGCCGAGCAGGGCGTGATGGGCCCGGCGCTGTCCTTCCGCGGCATCGACAACGCGGGCTACTACCGGCCGGACCGCTCGCGCCGCGGCTACGCCGACTACACCGGCTGCGGCAACACGCTGGACACCCGGCGCCCGCAGGTGATCCGGCTGATCACCGACTCGCTGCGGTACTGGGTCGCCGAGATGGGCGTGGACGGCTTCCGGTTCGACCTGGCGGCCGCGCTGGCCCGCGGCGGGGACGGCGTGGAGATGGAGCACCCGTTCCTGGCCGCGGTCTCGCAGGACCCGCTGCTCAGCCGGGTCAAGCTGATCGCCGAGCCGTGGGACGTCGGCCCGGGCGGCTACCAGGTGGGCGGCTTCCCGCCGCTGTGGGGCGAGTGGAACGACCACTACCGGGACACCGTCCGGGACTTCTGGCGCGGCGCCCGGCCGGACGTCCGCGAGCTGGCGACCAGACTCTCCGGCTCCTCCGACCTGTACCAGCGCGGCGGGCGCCGCCCGTACGCCTCGGTCAACTTCGTCACCGCGCACGACGGCTTCACGCTGCGCGACCTGGTCAGCTACGACCGCAAGCACAACGGGGCCAACGGCGAGGACAACCGGGACGGCACCGACGACAACCGGTCCTGGAACCACGGCGCGGAGGGCGAGAGCGACGACCCGGCGGTCCGCGCGCTGCGGCTGCGCCAGCTGCGCAACCTGCTGACCACGCTGCTGCTCTCCAGCGGGGTGCCGATGCTGACCGCGGGCGACGAGATGGGGCGCACCCAGGGCGGCAACAACAACGCGTACTGCCAGGACAACGAGACGAGCTGGCTGGACTGGTCGCTGCTGGACGACCCCGGCTGGCGCTCGCTGGCCGAGCTGACCGCCAAGCTGGTGCACCTGCGCCGGGCGCACCCGGTGCTGCGGCAGCGGGCGTTCTTCTCCGGCCGCCCGGCCGGGCCGGACGGGCAGCGGGACCTGGCCTGGCTGACCCCGGCGGGCCGGGAGATGACCGACGCGGACTGGTTCTCGCCGGGGCAGGCACTGGCGGTGCGGCTGTCCGGCAGCGCGATGTCCGAGCGCGACCAGCGGGGGCGGGAGCTGCGCGACGCGAGCTTCCTGCTGCTGCTGAACGCCGCCCCCGAGCCGCGGCGCTTCACCCTGCCCGCCCCGCACGTCCCGCTGCTGGACACCGCGCTGGCCGGGGACCCGGAGCCGGCCGAGGTGACGCAGGTGCTGCTGACGGGCCGTTCGGCGGTGCTGCTGACGGCCCGCTGAACGCGTCGGGGCCCGGGCCGCGCGGCCCGGGCCCCGACGGCCGGTCTCAGGACATCGGGTGGTTGACCTCGACGTTCTCCAGCACGCCCAGCGCGTCCGGGACCAGGACCGCGGCCGAGTAGTACGCCGAGACCAGGTAGTTGACCACGGCCTTCTCGTCGATGCCCATGAAGCGGGCGTTCAGGCCGGGTTCGACCTCGTCGGGGAGGCCGACCTGGGTGAGGCCGACCACGCCCTGGTTCTCCTCGCCGGTGCGCACGGCGATGATCGAGGTGGCGCCGGAGCGGACCGGGATCTTGCCGCAGGGCAGCAGCGGCACGCCGCGCCAGGCCGGGACGCGGTGGCCGCCGAACTCCGCGGTGGAGAAGTAGACGCCGCGCCGGTTGGCCTCCCGGCCGAACGCGGCGATCGCCTTGGGGTGGGCGAACAGGTAGTCGGTGTCGCGGCGCATCGCCAGCAGCTCGTCCAGGTCGTCCGGGGTGGGCGCGCCGGAGCGGGTGTGGATCCGCTGGTCGAAGGCGCAGTTGGCGAGCAGGCCGAACTCCGGGTTGTTGACGATCTCGTGCTCCTGGCGCTCGCGCAGCGCCTCGATGGTCAGCCGGAGCTGGTGCTCGGTCTGGTCCATCGGCTTGCTGTACAGGTCGGCGACCCGGCTGTGCACCCGCAGCACCGTCTGGGCGACGCTCAACTCGTACTCGCGGGGCGCGAGTTCGTAGTCGACGAAGGCGGTGGGCAGGTCGTACTCGCCCTCGTGGCCGGCCGACATGCCGATCTCGGCCTCGCCGTGCTGGTTCTGCGCGGCGGCGTGCCCGGCCAGGTGGGCGGCGATCTGCGCCTGCAGGGCCGGGGAGCGGTCCAGCACCTCCTGGAAGGCGGGCCAGGGCAGCGACATCGCGGTGCCCGCGGTGGCGGCCCTGACGCCGTAGGGCCAGCGGCCGTCGGGGACGGTGAGCGCCTCGTCGCCGACGTGGTCGCCGTCGGCGTGCACGGCCAGCACGGTGGGGTCGCCGTACTTGCCGGTGCCGATCCGCTCGACCTTGCCGTGCGCGATCAGGAACACCTCGGCGATCGGGTCGCCCTCGCGCACCAGCACCTCGCCGGCGGTGAACTCGCGCCGCACGAAGCGCTCGGCGAGCTGCTCCAGCACCGCGTCGTCCTCGAAGCCGCGCAGCACCGGGACCTCGCGCAGGGTCGGCGGCACCACCCGGACGTCCGAGCCGGTCTGCGCGAAGCCGACCCGGCCGCGGCCGACCGCGTACGACAGGCGCCGGTTGAGCCGGTAGGTGCCGCCGGAGACGTGCACCCACGGGAGCTTGCGCAGCAGCCAGCGGGAGCTGATCTCCTGCATCTGCGGCTTGGACTTGGTCGTGGTGGCGAGGTTGCGCGCGGCCGTGGTGCTCAGGCTCTGCTGCGGCGCGGCCTGGGCTTCGGGGGCGGGCTGGGTCTCGACCGACATGCGGGTCTCCTGCTGCTCTCCGGTGATCCGGCTGATCCGGCGCGATCACTCACCGGAGATCAGACACCTCCGGCACGGGGGGCCTGCAAGGCTCGGAAGGGCGCGCGACATTCGGATGTTTATGCCCGGGCGCGCCCCGCGCGTCCGGCGCGCGCCCCGGGCCGGCGGCGGGCCCGGGCGGGCCGGGGGGCGCACCCGGCCGGGCGGGTGGGCGGACGCGCCCCCTCCGGCCTGGCCGGTTCTCGCTGACAGGGGCAAAAAACCGGATGAGAAATGTCGGCGGACCGGCCTACCCTCTCGGCGATGGCCGAGAACCAGAACCCCGCTCCGCCCACCCCCGCGGATTCGAACACCCCGTCAACCGACGGCGCATCAGGTTCGCCCGGACCGGTACCCCGGTCCGCGGTGCGCTCGCTGCTGCGCCTGTGGCCCTACGCGCGCGAGGCCCGCTGGCGGATCTTCGGCTCGATGGCCGCCGCCGGGCTCGCCTCGCTCAGCGTGCTGGCCGTCCCGATCGTGCTGCGCCGGATCGTCGACGGCCCGGTCGCCCACCGCAGCATGTCCGGCCTGTGGCCGCTGGCCGGCGCCCTGCTGCTGCTCGGCGTCGCCGAGGCCGTGCTGTTCGGCGTCCGCCGGGTGATCGTGGCCCGCCCGCTGGCGAAGGTGGAGACCCGGCTGCGCGGCGAGCTGTTCGCCAAGCTGCAACGGCTGCCGATCTCCTTCCACGACCGCTGGCCGTCCGGGCAGCTGCTCTCCCGGGCCACCTCGGACCTGTTCGTGCTGCGGCTGTTCCTGGCCTTCCCGCTGGTCTTCCTGGTCGTCAACTCCACCGTCTTCCTGACCGGCACCGCACTGATGTTCGTGCTGGACTGGCGGCTCGCCCTGATCACCCTGCTCCCGGCGATCCCGCTGATGTTCTTCACCCGCCGCTTCGAGGCCGGGTACTCGGCCGCCTCCCGGCTCGCCCAGGACCAGAACGGGGACCTCGCCACCGTGGTCGAGGAGTCGGTGCTCGGCATCCGGATCCTCAAGGCGTTCGGCCGGCACCGCACCATGGCCGAGGAGTTCCGCCGCCACAGCGCCGACCTGCGCGAGACCGAGCTGCGCAAGGCCGGCCTGCTCGGCAACCTGTGGGCGGTCATCGTCGGCCTGCCCGAGCTCGCCCTCGGCGGCGCCCTGGCCGTCGGCGCCGTCCTGGTCGCCCACGACCAGCTCTCGGTCGGCACCCTGGTCGCCTTCCTGTCCACCGCGCTGGCCCTGCGCTGGCCGGTCGAGTCGATCGGCTGGCTGCTCGGCTTCGCCGCCGAGGCCGCCAGCGCCGCCAACCGCTACTTCGAGGTGATGGACGAGCCGGAGCCGGCCGACCCGCCGTCCGGCACCGCCCCGGCCGACGACCGCGGCATCCGCTTCACCGGCGTCCGCTTCCGCTACCCCGACGCGCCCGCCGGCACCCCCGACCTGCTGGCCGGCGTCGACCTGCACGTCCGCCCCGGCGAGACGCTCGCCCTGGTCGGCGCCACCGGCAGCGGCAAGACCACCCTCACCGCGCTGCTCCCCCGGCTGTACGAGCCCACCGCCGGCTCGATCACCCTGGACGGCACCGACCTCCGCGACCTCGACCGCGCCGAGCTGCGCCGCCAGGTCGCCGTCGCGTTCGAGGAGCCGACGCTGTTCTCCGCCACCGTCCGGGAGAACGTCCTGATGGGCGCCCCCGGCGCCGGCCCCGGGCAGGTCGCCGCCGCCCTGGCCACCGCGCAGGCCGGCTTCGTCGACAAGCTCCCCGCGGGCCTGGACACCGAGGTCGGCGAGCAGGGCCTGAGCCTGTCCGGCGGCCAGCGCCAGCGCCTGGCGCTGGCCCGCGCCGTGGTCGGCGAGCCCCGCTTCCTGGTCCTGGACGACCCGCTGTCCGCGCTCGACGTGCACACCGAGGCGCTGGTCGAGCGCGCCCTGCGGCAGGTCCTGGCCGACACCACCGCCCTGGTCGTCGCGCACCGCCCGTCCACGGTGCTGCTCGCCGACCGGGTCGCGCTGCTCGCCGACGGCCGGATCGCCGCCGTCGGCACCCACCAGGAGCTGCTGCGCTCCTGTCCCGCCTACCGGGCCCTGATGTCCGGCGAGCCCGAGCTGGAAGGGGCGCTGGCCCGATGACCACCGCCGTCGCCGAACCCGCCGCCGACGAGGACGACCTGCTCCCGGAGGCCGCCGACGACCAGGACATCCCCGTCCCGCCCGGCGCCCCGCGCGCCCTGCTCGGCTCGCTGCTCGCCCCGCACCGCCGCCGGATCGCCGTCGCGGTGCTCGCCGTGCTGCTCCAGCAGGCCGCCCTGCAGGCCGGGCCGCTGCTGGTCGCCTACGCCATCGACCGCGGCATCCCGGCGCTGCGCGGCCACGACGCCGGCCCGCTGATCGCCGTCACCGCCTCGTACCTGGGCTGCGCGCTGCTCGCCACCCTGCTGCAGCGGGCGTTCATCCGGGTCGCCGCCCGGATCAACCAGGACGTCCTGCTGGACCTGCGCGGCCGGATCTTCCGGCACGCCCAGCGGCTCAGCCTCGACTTCCACGAGCGCTACACCTCCGGCCGGATCATCTCGCGCGCCACCAGCGACGTGGACACCCTGCGCGAGCTGCTCGCCGAGGGCCTGCAGGAACTGCTGATGGTCTGCTTGTCGGTCGGCTACATCACGGTCGTGCTGCTGGTGGTGGACTGGCGCCTGGGCCTGGCCGCGCTGGTCTCCTTCCTGCCGATGTACCTGATCGTCCGGTCCTTCCGGCGCCGCTCCCAGCAGGTCTACCGGCGTTCCCGCACCGCCGTCGCCTCGCTGATCGTCCGCTTCACCGAGACCATGAACGGCATCCGCCCGGTGCAGGCGTTCCGCCGCGAGGCCGCCAACGACAGGGCGTTCGCCACCGTCAACCGGCAGTCCGCCACCGCCACCGCGGACGGCCTGCTGGAGATGGCCCGGTACGTCTTCCTGTCCCGGCTGACGGCCAACGTCTGGATCACCGGCGTGGTCGTGCTCGGCGCCTTCCTGGTCACCGACGGCAGCCTCGAACTCGGCGTGCTGACCGCCTTCGTGCTCTACCTGCGCCGCCTGTACGACCCGATCGACCAGCTGGCGATGTTCCTCAACAGCTACCAGTCCGCGGCCGCCGCGCTGGAGAAGATGGCCGGCCTGCTCGCCCACGAGCCGTCCGTCCCCGAGCCCGCCGAGCCCGCCGAGCTGCCCGCCGCCGCGGGCAAGGGCCGCGAGGTCGCCTTCCGCTCGGTCTCCTTCGCCTACGCCAACGGCAAGCAGGTGCTCCCGCCGTTCGACCTGGTGCTCCCCGCCGGGCGGACCACCGCCGTGGTCGGCGCCACCGGCGCGGGCAAGTCCACCCTGGCCAAGCTGCTCGCCCGCTTCTACGACCCCACCTCCGGCGCCGTCGCCCTCGACGGCGTCGACCTGCGCGAGCTGTCCACCGACGAGCTGCGCGCCAACGTCGTGATGGTGACCCAGGAGTCCTTCCTGTTCTCCGGGACGGTCGCCGAGAACATCGCCGTCGGCAAGCCGGACGCCACCCGCGCCGAGGTCGAGGCCGCGGCCCGGGCGATCGGCGCCCACGCCTTCATCGCCGCCCTGCCCGACGGCTACGACACCGACGTCCGCAAGCGCGGCGGCCGGATCTCGGCCGGCCAGCGCCAGCTGGTCGCCTTCGCCCGCGCCCTGCTCGCCGACCCGGCCGTGCTGATCCTGGACGAGGCCACCTCCTCGCTGGACGTCCCCGGCGAGCAGGCCGTCCAGTACGCCATGCGCACGGTGCTGGCCGGGCGCACCGCGGTGATCATCGCCCACCGCCTGTCCACCGTCGAGATCGCCGACCGGGTCCTGGTGATGGACCAGGGCCGGGTGATCGAGGACGGCACCCCCGCCGCCCTGATCGCGGGCGAGGGCCGCTTCGCCACCCTGCACCGGACCTGGAAGGACAGCCTGGTCTGAGCCCTCCGCACCACTCTTCCAAGCAGACGTCAGTTTTTTGCAATGAACGTCGAACATATTGCCGCCCGGTGTCAACGCCGTTACGCTCCCGGTCCGTTGGGTCGAGGACCTGACAAGGTGTCGGTCAACCGGGCGGAGGCAACGGCATGGTGGTATCCCGACGGACGTTCCTGCAGGCGGCGACGGCGGCCGGCGCGCTCGGGGCGACGGGCCTGGGCCTCGGCCTCGGCCCCGGCGCGGGCACGGCGCACGCCGCGAGCGCGCCGGGCGACGTGGTCGGCAAGGTGACGGTCGGCTACCAGGGCTGGTTCGCCTGCCCGGGCGACGGCGCGCCGATCAACGGCTGGTGGCACTGGGCCCGGAACTGGGGCGCCGCCCCCTCCCCGTCGAACAGCTCGATCGTCGCCTGGCCGGACGTCCGCGACTACCCGAAGGCGTACGCCACCGCCTTCCCGAACCTGAACAACGGTCAGCAGGCGTCCCTGTTCTCGTCCTACGACCAGTCCACGGTCGACGTGCACTTCCGCTGGATGAAGCAGTACGGCATCGACACCGCCGCCCTGCAGCGCTTCAACCCGACCGGCGGCGAGGGCCCGACCCGGGACGCGATGGCGGCCAAGGTGCGCAGCGCGGCGGAGTCGCAGGGCGTCAAGTTCTACGTCATGTACGACGTCTCGGACTGGACGACCATGCAGTCCGACATCAAGGCCGACTGGACGGGCAAGATGCGCGCCCACACCGCCTCGTCCGCGTACGCCCGGCAGAACGGCAGGCCGGTGGTGTGCATCTGGGGCTTCGGCTTCAACGACAACCAGCGCCCGTTCACCCCGGACCAGTGCCTGGACGTGCTCAACTGGTTCAAGGCGCAGGGCTGCTACGTGATCGGCGGGGTGCCGACCTGGTGGCGCACCGGCGACCGGGACTCCCGGGCCGGCTTCTCGGACGTCTACCACGCCTTCGACATGCTCTCGCCGTGGCTGGTCGGCCGGATCGGCAGCGCGGCGGACGCCGACAACTTCTACACCGTGGCGACCGTCCCGGACCTGGCGGAGTGCACCGCGCACGGCATCGACTACCAGCCGTGCGTGCTGCCCGGCGGGGTGGGCGACCGGCAGCGGGCGCACGGCGACTTCATGTGGCGGCAGTTCTACAACATGGCCCGGGCCGGGGTGGCGTCCGCCTACGTCTCGATGTTCGACGAGTACAACGAGGGCAACCAGATCGCCAAGACCGCCGAGTCCCAGGCCTGGGTCCCGGCCGGGTCCGGGTTCCTGGCGCTGGACGAGGACGGCACGGCCTGCTCCTCGGACTACTACCTGCGGCTGACCGGCGACGGCGGCCGGATGCTCAAGGGGCAGCTGCCGGTGACGGCGGCCCGCCCGACCCCGCCGCTCCCGACCGCCCCGGACACCACCGCCCCGAGCGCGCCGGGCGGCCTGCGGGTGACCGGGCAGAGCGACAGCACGGTCTCGCTGGCCTGGAACGCCGCCACCGACGACGTGGGCGTCACCGGCTACCGGGTCCTGCTCGGCGACGCGGTCGCGGCCACCACCGCCGCGACCTCGCTCACCGTCACCGGCCTGTCCCCCTCGACCGCGTACAACTTCACCGTCCGGGCCCTGGACGCGGCGGGCAACGTCTCCGCCCCCTCCGGCCAGGTCAGCGCGACCACCTCCGCCGCCACCGTCCCCACCGGCAACCTGGCGCTGCACCGGCCCGCCGCGGAGAGCAGCCACACCCAGGGCTATGCCGCGGGCAACGCGGTGGACGGCGACCCGAACAGCTACTGGGAGAGCGCCAACAACGCCTTCCCGCAGTGGCTGCAGACCGACCTGGGCTCGGCCCTGCCGGTGCGCCGGGTCGTCCTCTCCGTCCCGCCCGCCGCCGCCTGGACCGCCCGCACCCAGACCGTGGAACTCCAGGGCAGCGCCGACGGAACCGCCTTCACCCGCCTGCTGCCGCCCACCGGCTACCTCTTCGACCCGGCGAGCGGCAACACCGCGACGCTCACCCTCCCCTCCGGGACGAGCACCCGCCACCTGCGCCTGGTGTTCACCGCGAACACCGGCTGGCCGGCCGGCCAGGTCGCCGAACTCCAGGTCTACGCCGCGTAGTCCGGCTCGACGCGGCGCCGCCCCGCCCCCCATTGGCGTCACCATGACGCCAATGGGGGGCGGGCGGTTCCGCGGAGCCCCCGGCGCGGCCGGAACGGTCCCACCGGCGGCGAATTCGATCGCCCGCCCCCGCACCGGGCCGCTAGCCTCCCCCTCCGTGAACGATCCGACGGCCGGCGACCCCGGCGAACCCGACGTCCGCAGTCCGTTGCGCTTCCTGGTGTGGCTGGCCACCAGCCAGCTGCGCCGCTCGCTGGCCGGCACCTGCTACGGCACCGCCTGGATGCTCGGCCTGACCGTCCAGCCCTACCTGCTCTCCCGCGCGGTGGACGACGGCCTGCGCACCGGGCGGACCGGCCCGGCCCTCGGCTGGGCCGCCGCGATGCTCGCCTTCGGCCTGCTCAGCGCCGCGCTCGCCTGGCACCGCCACCGCGTGATGACGCTGATCCGCAACGACGCCACCTTCCGCACCGTCGCCGTGGTGCTGCGGCACAGCACCCGCCTGGGCGCGGCACTGCCCCGGCAGGTGACCGCGGGCGAGGTGGTCACCATCGGCATCTCCGACGTGGTCCGGATGTCCCTGGCGCTGACCTTCGTCGGGCCGGGCGTCGGCGCGGCGGTCTGCTACCTGACGATCGCCGTGCTGCTGTTCGCGCTCTCCCCGCTGCCGGCCCTGATCGTCCTGCTCGGCCTGCCGCTGCTCGTCCTGGCGCTGCGCCCGCTGCTCTCCCGCCAGCAGCACGTCGAGGACGCCTACCGCGACCACCAGGCCCGCCTGACCGCCCGCTTCGAGGACCTGGCGGGCGGGCTGCGGGTGCTCAACGGCCTCGGCGGCAAGGACGCGTACGCGGCCCGCTACCGGGAGGACTCCCGGCGGCTGCGCGCCGCGGGCTACCGGGTCGGCGCCGTCACCAGCTGGATCCAGGCCCTCGGCACCGGCCTGCCCGTGCTGCTGCTGGCCGCCGTGACCTGGCTCGGCGCCCGGCTCGCCGTCGCCGGCGAGCTGACCCCCGGCCAGCTCGCCGCGGTCTTCGGGTACACCGCGGTGCTGATCGTCCCGGTCTACTTCCTGCTGGAGAACACCCAGGAGATCGGCCGCGCCCTGGTGAGCGCCCGCCGGGTGGTGGCCTTCCTCACCCTCGCCCCGGAACCGGACCTCGGCACCACCGAACCGCCTTCCGGGCAGGCCGAGTTGGCCGACCCCGAGTCCGGCGTCCGGCTGGCCCCCGGCACCCTGAACGTGCTCGCCTGCGCCCGCCCGGCCGAGAGCGCCGCCGTCGCCGAACGGCTCGCCCGGCTCACCCCCGGCACCGCCGCCGAGTGGGGCGGCACCCCGCTCACCGACCTGCCGCTGACCGCCGTCCGCGACCGGATCGCCCTGGCCGAGAACGAGGCCGCCCTGTTCGCGGGCACCCTGCGCGAGACCGTCCGGGGCCGCACCGGGGCCGGTGACGCCGTCCTGCTGGCCGCGATCGACGCGGCCGCCGCCCGCGACGTGCACGACGCGCTGCCCGGCGGCCTGGACGCCCCGCTGGCCGCCGACGGCCGCAACCTCTCCGGCGGCCAGCGCCAACGCCTGCGCCTGGCACGGGCGTTGACCGCCGACCCGGAGGTGCTGCTGGCCGTCGAGCCGACCTCCGCGGTGGACGCCCACACCGAGGCCGCGATGGCCGCCGGGCTGCGCACCGCCCGCACCGGCCGGACCACCCTGCTCACCTCCACCTCCCCGCTGCTGCTCGACCGCGCCGACGCCGTGCACTACCTGGTCGACGGCAAGGTCGCCGCCACCAGCACCCACCGCGAGCTGCTCCGCACCCAGTCCGGCTACCGCGCCCTGGTCAGCCGCGACACCGGCGCCCGTCCCGAGCCCACCGCCGGCCCCGCCGCCCGCCCCGAAACCCCCGCCGAGGAAGCCAGTTGAGCACCCTGCCGATCGCCTCCCCCCGCCAGGTCCGGCGGGCCGCCGCCGCCCTGGTCCGCTCCGACGGCCGGGCCTTCGCCGCCGTGCTGGCCCTCAACGCCGCGGCCGCCCTGCTCGGCCTGGCCGGGCCCTGGCTGCTGGGCCGGATCATCGACCGGGTCCGGGCCGGGGCCACCACCGGCGACGTCGACCGGATCGGCCTGCTGCTGCTCGGCTGCGCCCTGGCCCAGATCCTGCTGAGCCGCCAGGCCCGCTACCTGGGACACCGGTTCGGCGAGCGCTGCGCCGCCAAGGTCCGCGAGCAGCTGCTCGACCGGGTCCTCGCCCTGCCCGCGGGCACCGCCGAGCGCGCGGGCACCGGCGACCTCACCTCCCGCGGCACCGCCGACTCCACCGCCGTCGGCGAGACCCTGCGGGACGCCGCGCCCGAACTGCTGGTGGCCTGCGCGCAGATCCTGTTCATCCTCGGCGCGATCCTCGTCGTCAGCCCGCTGCTGGGCGGCTGCGGCCTGCTCGGCGTCGTCGGCATCGCGCTCGCCTCCCGCTGGTACCTGCGCCGCTCCCGCCCGGCCTACCTCGCCGACCGGGCGGCGACCGCGGGCCTGGCCGAGACCCTCTCCGCGACCGCGCACGGCGCCCGCACCGTGGACGCCCTCGGCCTGGGCCCGGTGCGCCTGGCCGCCGGGCGGGCGGCCGTCGCCGAGGCGCACCGGGCCCGGATGCGCACCCTGTACCTGCGGCTGCGGTTCTTCGCCGCCGTCAACGTCTCGTACGCCGTCCCGGCCGCGCTGGTCCTCCCGCTGGGCGCCGTGCTGGTCGCCCACGGCGCCGTCACCCCGGGCGCCGCCGTCGCCACCGCGCTGTACCTGCAGCGCATCGTGGACCCGCTGGACACCGTGGTCATCCTGCTGGAGGGCCTGCAGAACAGCACCGCCGCGTACGCCCGGGTCGAGGGCCTGGCCCCGGCGCCCGCGTCCGTCCCCGCGCAGGGCGGTGGCCCGGCCCCCGCGCAGGAACCCGCCGACGACCGGATCCGGGTCAGCGGCGTCCACTACGCCTACCCGGACGGGCCGGACGTCCTGCACGGCCTGGACCTCGACCTGACCCCGGGCGAGCGGCTGGCCGTGGTCGGCCCCTCCGGCTCCGGCAAGACCACCCTCGGCCGCCTGCTGGCCGGCATCGAGCGCCCCCGGGCCGGCCGCGTCACCGTCGGCGGCGTCCCGCTCGCCGACCTCGCGCCGGAGCGGCTGCGCCGCCAGGTCGTGCTGGTCACCCAGGAGCACCACGTCTTCCTCGGCACCGTGCGCGACAACCTGCGGATCGCCGCCCCCGGGGCCGGGGACGCGGCGCTCACCGCCGCGCTGGACGCGGTCGGCTGGCAGCACGACCTGCCCGACGGCCTGGACACCGAGCTCGGCCCCGCCGCGACCCGGCTCGACGGCGCCCGGGCCCAGCAGCTCGCCCTGGCCCGGGTCATCCTCGCCGACCCGCACACCCTGGTCCTGGACGAGGCCACCGCCCTGCTCGACCCGGCCACCGCCCGCCACACCGAGCGGGCGCTGGCCGCCGCGCTGGCCGGCCGCACCGTGATCGCCATCGCGCACCGGCTGCACACCGCGCACGACGCCGACCGGGTGGCCGTCCTGGCCGGGGGCCGGCTCACCGCGCTGGGCCCGCACGAGGACCTGCTCGCCGAACGGGGCCCGTACGCCGACCTCTGGCACACCTGGCGCACGCCATGACGGCGGGACGCCGGGGGCGTGCGGCCCCCGGCGTCCCCGCTCGTGCGCCGGACGGCTACCTGAGCACCCCCGCGTCCATCCCGCCGGCCTCCACCGGGACGGCCAGCAGGCCGAGCTCGGCGACCGAGGCGAGCCGGGGGTGGGTGGGCAGGATCCGGACGGTGTAGCCGAACGGGCCGGTGCGGGAGAGTTCGAGGTGGCCCTCGTAGCGGATCCGGCCGTCCAGGTCGGTGCCGCCGCCCGCGGGCTTGAGGGCGAGCGTGCCGGCCTCGGAGATCCGGTCGCTCTCGTCGACCCGCCCGGAGACCACCTGCACCTCGACGTCCTCGGGCCGCAGCCGGCCGAGGTTGACCTGGACCCGCAGGGCCAGCGTCGCGCCGAGCTCCTGCGCCTCGCCCGCCCCGTCCGCCTCGACGTGCTCGACCCGCACCGCGGGCCACGCCTCCCGGACGCCGGCCTTCCAGCCCGCCAGCGCCTTCGCGGCGGCGTAGTCGCCCGCGTCGCCCGCGAGCCGCCGCCGGGCCGCGGCGGCCGGCGCGTACAGCCGCTCGACGTACTCGCGGACCATCCGCCCGGCCAGCACCTTCGGGCCGAGGGTGACCAGGGTGTGCCGGACCATGGAGATCCACCGGTGCGGGAGGGCGTCCGCGCCGCGGTCGTAGAACCGGGCGGCGACCTGGTGC
The DNA here is from genome assembly GCF_000721345.1 of Kitasatospora sp. NRRL B-11411. Classification (NCBI taxonomy): domain Bacteria; kingdom Bacillati; phylum Actinomycetota; class Actinomycetes; order Kitasatosporales; family Streptomycetaceae; genus Kitasatospora; species Kitasatospora sp. NRRL B-11411. The sequence goes on from NZ_JOGH01000039.1 coordinate 68,234, forward strand.
TCGATCAGGTCGTAGAGCGCGGCGGCCTCGATGTCGTCGCGCCGCTCGGCCTCCTTGCTCTCCGGGTCGACCACGCCCTCCCCGGTGCCGCCGTCGGCGGTGGGGATGGCCCAGCCGTTCTGGCCGTCGTACCACTCGTCCCACCACCCGTCGAGGATGGACAGGTTGAGGCAGCCGTTCAGCGCGGCCTTCATCCCGGAGGTGCCGCAGGCCTCCAGCGGGCGCAGCGGGTTGTTCAGCCAGACGTCGCAGCCGGGGTACAGCGTCTTGGCCATCGCCATGTCGTAGTCGGGCAGGAAGACGATCCGGTGCCGCACCGCGGGGTCGTCGGCGAACGCGACCAGTTGCTGGATCAGCCGCTTGCCGCCGTCGTCGGCCGGGTGCGCCTTGCCCGCGATGACGATCTGCACCGGCCGCTCGGGGTCGAGCAGCAGCGCCCGCAGCCGGGCCGGGTCGCGCAGCATCAGGGTGAGCCGCTTGTACGAGGGGACCCGGCGGGCGAAGCCGATGGTCAGCACGTCGGGGTCGAGGACGCTGTTCGTCCAGCCCAACTCGGCCTCCCCGGCGCCGCGTTGGCGCCAGGAGGCGCGCAGCCGGCGGCGGGCCTCGTCGACCAGCTGGGCGCGCAGCGAGCGGCGCAGCTCCCAGACCTCGGCGTTGCCGATCCGCTCCAGGCCGGTCCACTGCTCGGCGGTGCCGACGGCCATCGCGTGCTCGGCGCGCTCCTGGCCGATCTCGGTGGCGCCGAGCCGGACGACGGCGGGGTCGATCCAGGTGGGGGCGTGCACGCCGTTGGTGATCGAGGTGATCGGGACCTCGGGCGCGTCGAAGCCGGGCCACAGGCCGCGGAACATCTCCCGGCTGACGGCGCCGTGCAGGGTGGAGACGCCGTTGGCGCGCTGGGCCAGCCGCAGGCCCATCGCGGCCATGTTGAACAGCTTGGGGTCGCCGCCGCTCCAGCTCTCCGCGCCGAGCGCGAGCACCCGGTCGACCGGGACGCCGGGCAGCGCGGCGTCGCCGCCGAAGTGCCGGGCGACCAGCTCGCGGTCGAAGCGGTCGATGCCGGCGGGCACCGGGGTGTGGGTGGTGAACACGGTGCCGGCCCGGACGGCCTCCAGCGCGTCGGCGAAGCCGAGCCCGGGGTGGGCGGCGGTGAGTTCGGCGATCCGTTCCAGGCCGAGGAAGCCGGCGTGGCCCTCGTTGGTGTGGAAGACCTCGGGTTCGGGGTGGCCGGTGAGCCGGCAGTAGGTGCGGACGGCGCGGACGCCGCCGATGCCCAGCAGTATTTCCTGCAGCAGCCGGTGCTCACTGCCGCCGCCGTAGAGCCGGTCGGTGACGTCGCGTTCGGCGGGGCTGTTGGCCTCGACGTCGGAGTCGAGCAGCAGCAGCGGGACCCGGCCGACCTGGGCCCGCCAGACCTGGGCGGCCAGGGTGCGGCCGCCGGGCAGGGCGAGGTCGATCCGGCAGGGGGTGCCGTCGGGCTCGCGGAGCAGGGTGACGGCGAGCGCGTCGGGGTCGAGCAGCGGGTAGCGCTCCTGCTGCCAGCCGTCCCGGTCGAGGGACTGCCGGAAGTAGCCGTGCCGGTAGAACAGGCCGACGCCGACGAGCGGCACGCCGAGGTCGGAGGCCGCCTTGAGGTGGTCGCCGGCCAGGATGCCGAGGCCGCCGGAGTACTGCGGCAGGGCCGCGGCGATGCCGTACTCGGGGGAGAAGTAGGCGACGGCGGCGGGCAGCTCGCCGTCCGGACCTGCGGGGTCGCTCGCGCCCTGGTACCAGCGCGGGGCGGTGAGGTAGTCGCGCAGTTCGTCGGACAGGTCGCCGAGGCGGCGCAGGAAGCGCCGGTCGCCGGCCAGCGCGGCGAGTCTGGCGGCGGGGACTTCGCCGAGCAGTCGGACCGGGTCCTCTCCGACGGCGGCCCAGACGTCCGGGTCGACGGAGCGGAACAGCTCCCTCGTCTCGGGGTGCCAGGACCAGCGGAGGTTCAGCGCGAGCTCGTGCAGTGGCTGCAGTTGTTCGGGCAGGACAGTGCGGACGGTGAACCTGCGGATTGCCTTCACGGCATGGAGCGTAGCCCCGGTCGTGCGCCTGACGGGGCGTCAACTGGCGGGCGGCACACCCGTTCGGAGCAGCGTTGAGATCGTTCCGGGCGCGTGGTGGCAAATCCCGGCGCGCGGGGGGCGCACGCTGGGAAAAGACGCGCCGTCAGGTGTGAACTTCTGGGAACGGAGGTGTTGCGGGTGGCTTCCGCACTGCGACATAGCGGCTTAAAGAGCGCGCCAACCCGCGCACAGCCCTTGCCGGTGGTGCGAGGATGCAACAAGGTCGTGAGTGCCGCTGGTGCGCGATCGGGTGGTCGCCCCTGCTGCCTCGGCCGCTGCATGTCCTGTTCGACGAACCCTCACACTCCTTAGCCCATTCGGCCCCAGTCGCCGCTACTTCGCGTGTCCTTGTTCCCTGCCGGGTCGTTTTTCCGATGGGTTGGGTCACGCAGGGGGCGTGCATCGAGCGACGCGCGCCGGGACACGTGCGTCCGGCTCGGCGCGCCGCCGGGTGGCCGCGGCCGGTGGGCGGAGTTGCCGGGTCCGTCCGTACGGACAGGCTCCGACCGCACGTCCTTCCTCACCCAGTAGTCCTCCCGGCACTCCCCCGGCGCCTCCGCCGCGGGAGCTGCCGCCGATCTCGGGCAGGAGCATTGGCATGCACGGCGACACGCGGGACCAGTCCACGGTGCCGACGGACCACACACCCGACACTCCGTCGGCCGGGGAGCCCCCGGTACCGGCCCCGCGCATCGGCGCGGCCCGCCGGAAGGCCGCCGAACCGGCCGTGAAGCGGGCCGCGGGCACCCCCCGCAAGGCCGCGGCGAAACGGACCACCACCGTCCGGTCCACCGGCACCGCGGCCGCCGGACCGGCTGCCGCGGAAGCCGTCGCGGAAGCCGTCGCCGCGACGGCCGCTGACGGCCCGTCGGCCGGGCCCGCCCGGAAGAGGACCACCCGGAAGACCACCGGTTCCACCGGACCCACCGCCGAGACCGGCACCGAACCCCCCGCGCGTCCGGCCGCCAAGCGCGCCGCCGCCCGTCCCGCCCGCAAGACGACAGAGAGCGACACCGTGATCGGCCGCATCCCCGTGCTTGACGTGTCCCCCCTGGTCGACGCCGGCCGGCGGCCGGCCAAGGCCGTGGAGGGGGAGCGCTTCCTGGTCTCGGCCACGGTGTTCCGCGAGGGCCACGACGCGGTCGGCGCCAACGTGGTACTGCGCGACCCGCGCGGGCGCTCCGGCCCGTGGACGCCGATGCGCGAGCTGTCCGAGGGCAGCGACCGCTGGGGCGCGTACGTCACGCCGACCGCCCCGGGCCGCTGGTCGTACCTGGTGGAGGCGTGGTCCGACCCGGTGGCGACCTGGCGCAAGCACGCGGCGGTGAAGCTCCCGGCCGGGATCGACACCGCGCTGGTGCTGGAGGAGGGCGCGCAGCTGCTGGAGCGGGCGGCCGCCGGGGTGCCGAAGAAGGACGGCCGGGCCCAGGTGCTGGCGGCGGTGGACGCGCTGCGCGACACCGGCCTGCCGCCGCTGAGCCGCTACGCGGCGGCGCTGGACCCGGAGGTGACGGCGCTGCTGGCCCGCCACCCGCTGCGGGAGCTGGTTTCGGCCACCCGTTCGCAGCCGCTGCAGGTGGACCGCAAGCGGGCGCTGTTCGGCTCCTGGTACGAGTTCTTCCCGCGCTCGGAGGGCGCGGTGGTCGACCCGTCGGGCGTCGAGCCGCCGGTGTCGGGCACCTTCCGCACCGCCGCCGAGCGGCTGCCCGCGGTGGCCGCGATGGGCTTCGACGTGGTCTACCTGCCGCCGGTCCACCCGATCGGCCGGGCCCACCGCAAGGGCCCGGACAACGCGCTGACGGCCGGTCCGCGGGACGTCGGCTCGCCGTGGGCGATCGGCTCCCCCGAGGGCGGGCACGACGCCGTCCACCCGGACCTGGGCACCATCGAGGACTTCGACCACTTCGTGGCCGAGGCGGGCGCGCTGGGCCTGGAGGTGGCGCTGGACTTCGCGCTGCAGTGCTCGCCGGACCACCCGTGGGTGCACAAGCACCCGGAGTGGTTCAGCCACCGCGCGGACGGCACCATCGCGTACGCGGAGAACCCGCCGAAGAAGTACCAGGACATCTACCCGGTCAACTTCGACCAGGACTTCGACGGGATCGTCCGCGAGACGGTGCGGATCCTGCGGTTCTGGATGGGCCACGGGGTGCGGATCTTCCGGGTCGACAACCCGCACACCAAGCCGGTCAACTTCTGGGAGAAGGTCCTCGCGGACATCGCCCGCACCGACCCCGACGTGCTGTTCCTGGCCGAGGCGTTCACCCGCCCGGCGATGATGCACACCCTGGGCAAGATCGGCTTCCACCAGTCCTACACCTACTTCACCTGGCGCAACACCAAGGCCGAACTCACCGAGTACCTCACCGAGCTGACCGGCGAGGCCGCCGCGTACATGCGGCCGAACTTCTTCGCCAACACCCCGGACATCCTGCCCGAGTACCTGCAGCACGGCGGCCCGGCCGCGTTCGCGGTGCGCGCCGTGCTGGCGGCCGCGCTGTCGCCGACCTTCGGGGTGTACGCGGGCTTCGAGCTGTTCGAGGGCGAGGCCGCGGCGCCCGGCTCGGAGGAGTACCTGCACTCGGAGAAGTACGAGCTGCGCCCGCGCGACTGGTCCCGGCAGGACTCGCTCGCGCCGCTGCTGACCGCCCTGAACCGGCTGCGCCGCCGCCACCCCGCGCTCCAGCAGCTGCGGGACCTGCGCTTCCACCCCGTGGACAACGAGCGGATCATCGCGTTCTCCAAGACCGCCGTCACCGAGGACGGCCTGGAGGACCGGGTGATCTGCGTGGTCAACCTGGACCCGCACCACGTCCAGGAGGCCACGGTGACGCTCGACGCGCCGGGGCCGCTGACGGTGCACGACGAGCTGACCGGCGCCACCTACGCCTGGGGCCGTCACAACTACGTCCGGCTCGATCCCTCTTCCGGGCCGGCCCACCTCCTCACGGTTCGGAGGAACCCGCAGTGACAGTCAACGAGCCCGTCCCCGACACCTTCGCCGACACCCCCGCCCGGGACCGCGACCCCGAGTGGTTCAAACGCGCGGTCTTCTACGAAGTGCTGGTGCGCTCGTTCCAGGACAGCAACGGCGACGGCGTGGGCGACCTCAAGGGGCTCACCTCGCGGCTCGACTACCTCCAGTGGCTGGGGGTGGACTGCCTCTGGCTGCCCCCGTTCATGAACTCCCCGCTGCGGGACGGCGGTTACGACGTCTCGGACTACCAGTCGGTGCTCCCCGAGTTCGGCAACCTGGCCGACTTCGTGGAGTTCGTCGACGCGGCGCACGCCCGCGGCATGCGGGTGATCATCGACTTCGTGGTCAACCACACCAGCGACCAGCACGCGTGGTTCCAGGCGTCCCGCAACGACCCGGACGGCCCGTACGGCGACTTCTACATGTGGGCCGACGACGACAAGCAGTACCCGGACGCCCGGATCATCTTCGTCGACACCGAGTCCTCGAACTGGACGTTCGACCCGGTCCGCAAGCAGTACTACTGGCACCGCTTCTTCAGCCACCAGCCGGACCTGAACTACGACAACCCGCAGGTGCAGGAGGAGGTGATGGCCGCGCTGAAGTTCTGGCTGGACCTCGGCATCGACGGCTTCCGCCTCGACGCGGTGCCGTACCTGTACGCCCGCGAGGGCACCAACTGCGAGAACCTTCCGGAGACCCACGACTTCCTGCGGCGGGTCCGCAAGGAGATCGACGCCAACTACCCGGACACCGTGCTGCTGGCCGAGGCCAACCAGTGGCCGGAGGACGTGGTCGACTACTTCGGCGACTTCGGCTCCGGCGGCGACGAGTGCCACATGGCGTTCCACTTCCCGGTGATGCCGCGGATCTTCATGGCGGTCCGCCGGGAGTCCCGCTACCCGGTCTCCGAGATCCTGGCGAAGACCCCGGAGATCCCCTCGGGCTGCCAGTGGGGCATCTTCCTGCGCAACCACGACGAGCTGACCCTGGAGATGGTCACCGACGAGGAGCGCGACTACATGTACGCGGAGTACGCGAAGGACCCGCGGATGCGGGCCAACGTGGGCATCCGCCGCCGGCTCTCCCCGCTGCTGGAGAACGACCGCAACCAGGTCGAGCTGTTCACCGCGCTGCTGCTCTCGCTGCCCGGCTCGCCGGTGCTGTACTACGGCGACGAGATCGGCATGGGCGACAACATCTGGCTCGGCGACCGGGACGGCGTGCGCACCCCGATGCAGTGGACGCCGGACCGCAACGCGGGTTTCTCGTCCGCCGACCCGGGCAGGCTCAGTCTGCCGCCCATCATGGATCCGGTGTACGGCTTTCAGGTGACCAACGTCGAGGCGCAGCAGAGCAGTTCGAGTTCGCTGCTGCACTGGACGCGTCGCATGATCGAGATCCGAAAGCTCAATCCCGCGTTCGGCCTCGGCAGCTACACCGAGCTGCCCTCCAGCAACCCCGCGGTGCTGGCCTTCGTGCGCGAGTACGAGGGCGACCTGGTCATGTGCGTGAACAACTTCTCGCGGTTCGCGCAGCCGACCGAACTCGACCTGCGGCAGTTCGGGGGGCGGTACCCGGTCGAGCTGATCGGCGGCGTGCGCTTCCCCACCATCGGCGAATGGCCGTACCTGCTGACGCTGGCCGGCCACGGGTTCTACTGGTTCCAGTTGCGCCAGTCCCGGACGAAGCCGTCCGGGTCCCGGTAGCGGCCGGACCGCCTCAGCACGTCCACGAAGTAACGATCCCTCAGGCCCCGAACGGGACGTCTCCCTCCGCCGGGCGCGCGGGAATTCCCGCGCGCCCCCGGAGGTCTTCGCACCACCGCGTACGGAGAACAGCCCAACGGCCACCCACACGAAGGCGTGACACCGAGTCGCTGCTCGCGTGCCGTCGCCGCCGCGCCGCCGAAATCCGGAAGACTGCTGGGCCCGGCCACGATTCGTCGGGCGTCCGCCCGCTTCCGGGGAAAGGGAGTCATGTCCGAACCCTCCCGTTCTCAAGCCCACGTGCACCGTGAGCCCTCCGACGCCGCCACCGGGCCGGTCGGAACGCGCACACCGGGGGTCCGGAGAACCGCCGCCGGAGTCGGCGAACTGGTCCAGGCGGCGCTGCCGCTGATCGCCGAGTGGCTTCCCACCCAGCGCTGGTACGCCGGCAAGGGCCGGCCGATCGCCGCGCTCACCCCGGTGGTCGGCACCCCGCTGCAGGTCGGCGACCCCGCCCTGCTGCACCTGCTGCTGCGGGTCGAGCACGGCGGCTCCTCCGCCGGCCCGGGGGACGTCTACCAGCTGCTGCTGGGCATCCGCTCCGAGCAGCCCGCCTCGGTCGGCCCGATGGCGGTGCTGGGCCGGCTGACCGGCGGCACCTACGACGGGGCGACGCTGTACGACGCGGTGCACGACCCGGAGCTGACCGGCCGACTGCTGGAGCACCTGGCCACCGGCGACCGGTTCGGCTCGCTGTCCTTCCGCCGCACCCCCGGCCCCGGCCTGCCGGGCAACCTGCCGGGGCGGGCGTCGACCGCCGAGCAGTCCAACTCCTCGGTGATCTACGACACCGCGTTCATCCTCAAGCTGTTCCGCCGGATCAGTCCGGGCACCAACCCCGACCTGGAACTGTCCCTGGCGCTGTCCCGGGCCGGCTCGACCCGCATCCCCCGGGTCGCCGCCTGGTTCGAGTGCCGGCTGGAGCGCTCCGAGCCCGCCACCCTGGGCCTGCTGCAGCGCTACCTGGCCGACGCCGAGGACGGCTGGGAGCTGGCCCTCGACCAGGTCGCCCGGCTCAAGGGCGACCCCTCGCCCGGCAACTTCGCCATCGAGGCGCACCGGCTCGGCCGGGCCACCGCCGAGGTGCACCGGGTGCTGGCCCGCACCATGCCGACCACCCGGCTGGACCGGGCCCGGATCGCCGAACTGGCCGACGCGATGTCCGGCCGGCTGGACTCCGCGGTCGCCGCCGTGCCCGGCCTGATGCGCTACCGCCCGGCGCTGCGCGCCGCGTTCCAGCAGCTCACCGAGGCCCACCTGGACGGCCTGCTGGTCCAGCGGATCCACGGTGACCTGCACCTGGGCCAGGCGATGCGCACCCCGCAGGGCTGGGTGCTGCTGGACTTCGAGGGCGAGCCGGCCAAGCCGCTGGCCGAGCGCCGCCTGCCGCAGCCCGCGCTGCGGGACGTCGCCGCGATGCTCCGCTCCTTCGACTACGCGGCCGCCCACCTGCTGGCCGGCGCCCCCGGCCAGGACCCGGAGCTCGCCCTGCTGGCCTCCGCCTGGGCCTCCCGCAACCGGGCCGCGTACTGCGCGGGCTACACCGCGGGCGGCGGCGTCGACCCGACCGGCGCGCCGGAGCTGATGCGCGCGCTGGAGATCGACAAGGCGGTGTACGAGGTGGTGTACGAGGCCCGGCACCGGCCGAGCTGGCTGCCGATCCCGCTGGCCGCGATCAACCGCCTGGCCGACTCCGTCTGACCCGCGCCCGGCCGCCCCTCCGGCGGCCGGGCGAGCCGCCCCTCCCCCGCACCCGTCGCACCTCCAACTCACTTACCCAGCAAGCCAGTTCCCCCGCGTCCCCGCGCAAGGCACCCCGATCCTGGAGGATTCCGCCGTGACCCCGCTCGGTCCGCTCGACCCGTCCGCCGACCGCCAACCGGCCGTCCCGGCCACGTTCCGGAGCGGTCCGCGCAGCAAGGCCACCGCCGGGCGGCCCGCTGCGAAGTCCGCCGCGAAGGCCCCGGCCAAGGCGCCCGCGAAGGCGCCCGCGAAGTCCGCCGCGGCGAAGCAGCCGGCCGCCCGGGCGGGTGCGGCGGGTGCCGCCCCGGCCACGGCGCGGCCGGCGGGCGCCGGGGGCGCGCTGCGGCTGCCGGAGGCCCCGCTGCCACCGGCCGAGGTGGAGCGGCTGGTGTCCGGCGCGCACCACGACCCGCACGCCCTGCTGGGCGCGCACGAGCTGCCGACGGGCACCGCGATCCGGGTGCTGCGGCCGTTCGCGGAGCGGGTGGTGGTGGAGACCGAACTGGGCCCGGCGGAGCTGACGCACCAGCAGGGCGGCCTGTTCACCGGCCTGCTGACCGGGCAGAGCTTCCCGCGCTACACCCTGCGGGTGACGTATCCGGGCGGTGAGCCGCTGGTGCAGGAGGACGGCTACCGGCTGGCCCCGACGCTGGGCGAGCTGGACCTGCACCTGATCCGCGAG
>NZ_JOGH01000040.1:0-52393 GCF_000721345.1 Kitasatospora sp. NRRL B-11411
CTTCAGGACGGCCTTGGTCAGGCTCAGCGAGCAGCCGAGGTCGACCTGGATCCACTGCGGGAAGGCGTTGTTGGTGCTCTCCCAGTAGCTGTTGGCGTCGCCGTCGACCGCGTTGCCCGCACCCAGGCCCGCGTTGGTGCCGGAGGCGGTGGCGGGCCGGCCCTGGGCCAGGTTGCCGGTGCCGCTCGGACAGGTCGGGCCGGTGGAGGTGGAGGGCGACGGGGACGGCGAGGACGGGTTCGAGGTGGACGGGGACGGCGAGGAGGTGCCACCGTTGCCGCCGCCGACCGGCACGCCGTTGTACGTCCAGACCGGCGCGGGCCACTGGCCGGTGCAGGTGGAGCCGCTCAGGCCGGAGTTGCCGCCGCCGTCGGTGATCTGGAAGCCGGTGCCCACGCAGTTGTGGATCGGGGTGGCGGCCTGCGCGATGTTCTTGGCGGTGACGTTGGTGAACTTCATCTGGGCGTTGGCCTGCGCCTGGATCGCGTAGGTGCCCGCGCCGTCGATGTTCACGTTGGTCAGGTTGACGCCGGTGACGCCGCCCTCGATGGTCTGGATCGCCTCGTAGGAGCTGTCCAGGATGTCGGTGTCGGTGACGTTGATGGTCGCGCCGGTGATCGGCTCGTTCAGGCCGTCGAACCAGATCGCGCCGACGCCGAACTGCCAGTTGTAGTCGCTGTTGCCGGTGCGGATCAGGGTGTTGCGGGCCGCCGTGATGGTGCCGGAGACGGCGGTGCCGTTGCCGGAGGTGACGCCCGGGTAGCGGTTGGCGATGTGCAGGCCGCCGCCGTTGGTGATGGTGTCGGCCATCACGTTGTCCGAGATGGTGAAGTCCTTGCCGCCGTACGTGACGATGTTGTTGGCGAGGATCGGCAGGACCACCGTGTTGTGGGTGAAGCTGTCGTTGGTGTTCGCCAGCCGCTCCGGCCAGGAGGCCAGGCCGTCGTCACCGGTGTTGCGCAGGAAGGTGTTGGTGACCGTCGAATTGGTCACGCCGGTGTGGAAGTTGACGCCGTCCGCGGTCTGGTCGAGGATCCGGCTGTTCTTGATGGTGAAGTGGTCCATCGGACCGTCCATCCAGGCGCCGACCTTGGTGTGCTGGATCCACAGGTTGTCCACGGTGGAGTTGGACATCGCGCCGCCCAGGCCGTTGACCTGGTCGTCGTCGACCCGCTCGCGCACGTCGCCGATGATGGCGAAGTCCTTCAGCGTGACGTTCTGGCTCGGGCCGCCCGCCTCCTGCGGCCGGATGCCGCCGCCGTAGCCGCCGCCCGCCACGTACTTGCCGTAGATGCCGGCCGCCCGGTTGCGGTTGATCGGGTCGCGCCCGCCCAGCACGCTGTACCAGGGGCCCGCGCCGGCCAGCGTCACCTTGTCGACCACCACGTGGTCGTACAGCGTGAAGTTGCCCTGCGGGATGTAGACCGTCCGGCCCTGCGCCGCGCCCGCGTTGACCGCGGCCTGGAACTTGGCGGTGGAGTCGGTGGCGCCGGTGGGGTCGGCGCCGAAGTCCGCGACCACGTCGATCGCGTTCGCGGGCTTGGGGATCGGCGCGGCGACGTTCTCGAAGTCGGCCAGGTCGATGGTGAAGGTCGGCGACTGGGCGGTGGAGGACACCTGCAGCCGGATCTTCGTGCCCGCCGGGTAGGTGGTGCCCAGCAGGGTGCGGGTCTCGTCGAAGAAGTGGTGCGGGTTGCTGTCGCCCGGGTTGTTGTTGAACGGGTAACCGCCGTAGTACCAGCTGTACTTGGAGGTCACGTCGACGCTCTTCAGCTTCTGCCCGTTGACCAGTAGGTCCATCGAGGCGTCGCGGCCCTTGCCGTCCGCGGAGTCCGGCAGGCTGTAGCGGAAGTCGATCGAGTTGGCGGGCGCGGTGAGGGTGAACTCGACGTACTGCCCGGTCGCGTTCAGCGTCACGGCCTGCCGCCCGGAGGCCTCCGAGACCAGGTGGCCGTACAGCCGGTCCGGCCCGACCACGGTGCCGTTGGTGGCCGCGTACTCGGCCTCCTGCTCGATGAACGGGACGCTCGCGCCGCGGCCCGGGACGGCCAGCGGGGAGAGCGCGGGGACGGCGGCGGCGTGCGCCGGGCCGGCGTTGACGAATGCCGCCGCCAGCAGCCCGGAGGCGCCCAGGGCGAGCGTGGCCAGGGACGCGACGGTCCGTCTGGCGCGCGTGGGGGGATTCAGCATGGATGACCGTGCTTCCTGCGGGGGAGGGCCCGGGTGGTGGCCGGGCGTGCCGAGCGTAGGGCGCACGGTGGCATGAAGTCCACGGGTGAACGCAAAAAAGATACAGATTGACGCAAGATCAGCTGTGAAGGATTGATGAAACCCGACTTTGATGCCGGTGGTGGGTAGGTAGGTAGGTAATCGGCCGAGCCCGGCCCGGCCCGGCCCGGCAGTCGGGCTCGGTGCTCAGGCTCCCTCCTCCGGGTGCTGCTGAAGGGTGGTCAGCCGGGCCAGGCACTCGGCGGCGAAGGCCGGATCGCGTTCCCGGTAGTACGGCAGCCCGGCCGCCGCCACCGCCACCGCCCAGGCCCGGGCGCGCAGCCAGGTCTCCCGGGGGAGCGCGGCCGCCCGCCAGTACGCCCGGCGCGCGGCTGCCGGCAGGTCCCAGACCGGGGCGTGCTCGGCGTCCGGGAAGCCGACCGCCAGGCCGCCGAAGTCGATCACCGCGTGCAGCGCGCCGTCCCGGACCAGCAGGTTGCTGGGCTTCAGATCGCCGTGCAGCCACACCGGCGGCCCGGACGGCGCGGGCAGCTCCACCCCCGCCCGCCACAGCCCGGCCAGCAGCGGCAGGTCGAGACCGTCCCCGCCGGTCGCCCGGAGCTCGGCCAGGCGCTGCTGCACCCATCCGTCGCAGGGCCCCAACTCCCGTCCCCGGTAACCGTCCAGGCCCGCCCGCTCACCCGCCGCCGGCAGCGGTGCGGCGTGCAGCGCCCGGACCGCCCCGGCCAGCGCGGTGCCGAGCGCGGCCCAGTCGGACACCGTCCCCGGCCCCGGCGGCGTGCCCTCGATCCACCGGTACACCGACCAGTCCAGCGGGAATGTCGCCCCCGGCACCCCCGCGTGCACCGGCTCCGGCACCCGCAGCGGCGCCAGCCGCGCGGCCATCCCGGGCAGCCAGCGCCGCTCCTTGCGCAGCGCCCCCGCGTGCTCCGCGGTGCGCGGCAGCCGCACCAGCAGCCCGTCGCCCAGCCGGAACATCCGGTTGTCGGTGCCCGCGCCCGCCGCCACCACCGGCAGCCCGGCCCACTCCGGCCGCTGCTCGCGCAGCAGCGCGCGCACCGTCGCCGCGTCGGCCGGGATCTCACCCTCGTGCAGGATCAGCTCCGTCATGCGACGAGCATTCAGCCCCGCCCCGCCCCGGGCCAACGGATTTCCCGCAGCGAGCTGGCCGGGCCGGCCGGACCGGCCGGACCGGACGGGCCGGACATGACGGCCGAGGTAGACGGGCCGGACGGGGGAGGCGGGGCAGGCGTCGCGGAGCTCAGCGGTGCGGGCCGGCCACCTGCTCGCTCAGCCGGACGACGTTCACCTCTAGCTGGCCGTACCCGTCCTCCCAGCCCATCACCCCCGCGCAGCCGTCCCCGTCCAGGCGGTGCCCGGTGCTCCCGCGGTCGACCGGCATCAGGCCGCTCTCGCCCTCGGTGCAGAAGAAACCCAGGTGGTGCCGGAGCTCCGGGTGCGCCACCCCGGCCAGCCCCGCCCGCCAGGACTCCTCGACCTCCTCCTCCGGCTCGAACTCGAACTCCAGCAGCTCCGCCGGGCCCCGCCCGGTCTGCAGCGCCGCGACCAGCGCCCCGAACAGGGTGCCGTCCGACACCAGCCGGGCGAAGTACACCGACCAGGCGCCCCGGCAGGCCGGGTCGGCCAGGTCGACCCCGTACTCCTCGACCAGCGGGGCGAGGTCCGCGCCGCGGATCAGCGACGGGCGGAAGCAGGCCGCCCCGACCGCGGCCAGGAACGCCGGCGGCAGCGCGTCCCGCCCCGGCGCCCCCGCCGGGAAGTCGAACAGGGACCGGGCGGCGTCGAACCGCGGCAGCTCGCGCCCCGCGTCGTACACCCACAACCCCGGCACGGACTCCTCCCCGCGCAGCGCGGCCGGACGCACCCAGGTCGGCTCCTGCCTGAAGCCGGTCTCGGCCAGCAGGTTGCCGTCGACCTCGGCCGCGTACACCGCCCCGGCGTCGAACGCCTCGATCGGCCGCCCGAGCAACACGGCGAAACCGTCGGCCAGTTGGCGGTCCCAGTCGGAGTCCGCCGCAGTGATGTCAGTCATGGCCGCACTGTAACGACGCCCGCCCACAGCCGGGTCGGCCGTCCCCGCCGAGCGCCCGTCACTCGAACGGCCTACCGTCGAGTGGGGTGGACCGAGAGCCCTGAGGTGGCGCGATGATACTTCCGGCAGCAGCGGCTTCGACGGTCGGCATGGGGCTCGCGGGTGTCAGCCCGGAAGAACAGGACCGGTTACGGGAAGCCGGTCTGGCGGCCGGCGCGACACTGGTCGTCCTGGCGGTGCTGGTGGCGCTGACCGGGCTGCTCGACCGGACGATGGTGGCGGGGAAGGCGGTGTCCTGGGAGAAGGGCACCACGGTCTTCTGGAAGGTGCTGGGCGGGACGGCTCTGTTCGCGGCGGCTGCCCTGCTGCCGATCTACCTGGTGTACGCGCCGTTCCGCGACGGGACGTGGCTGACCTGGGTCTTCCCGGTGTGCGCGGGATTCGGGGTCCTGCTGCCGATCGTCGCGCGGGGTGGCCGGTGCGGGGAGCGGTATTCGGGGAAGTGGCGGCGCGGGGAGCGGTGCCCGGGGTGGTTGCGGTACGGCAGTTGGAGGAAACAGCGGGGCTGGGAGCCGGGGACGAGCCGGGCGGTCATGCCGGGTTGGACCGCGGGCATCCTGCTCGTCCTCTGGGCGTTCCTGCTCGTCTGCTTCTTCACCTTCGGCCGCACCCACCGCATGGCCCCGGCCGCCGTTGCCCTGGCGGTCCTCGGCATCAGCGCCACCGCCACCGCCTTCGGCCAGAACCTCAGCATCCAGGTCGAGGCCCAGGACGCGAAGGGGCAGGCCGATGCCGCCGCGTCCGACTACATCCTGGGGCGGGTCGTCAGCCTGGGAACCCGTCCGGTGGATGGTGGCATGGCCAACCGTCCGACCGAATTGGCGAAACTGGCCACCGAGGACTGGAGCGCGATCCCGGCCGGCAACGTCGCCGGAGCGGTGGCACGCATCCTGTACGCGATCCGCCCCGGCCTCACCTGGCGGGCGAAGGTGACGACAGTCGACGGTGACCGCGTCGCGGTCGCCCTCAGCCGCAACAGTAGGCATGCCTACAGCACGGTGATCAGCAGACCCGAACTCGGCCTTCCAGCCTGGCCGGACAAGATCCCGGACCTCGAGAAAAACGACCGGGCGCGCGCCCAACTGCTCACCGCCGCCACGGCCTGCATCCTGGTCAGGCTCGGCCGCTGCCACCACGAGGTGCGGACCGCGCTGTGCGGGGCGGGGAAGTGGCGAGCGGTCGCACAGCACGCGATCGCCACCGAACCGGCCCTGATGCGCGAGGATACTGCCGGATCCCTCAAGTTGCTCAAGCAGGCGATCGACGCCGAACCCGGGTACGGCCCGGCCCGCGTCGCCTACCTGAGCACGCTCTTCTCCACCACGGAGCGGCGGAGGGAAGACCGGCTGCGGATCAGCAGGATGATGGCGTCCGTCGTGAAACTGGCGAAGGGGAGCGACGACCCCGCGGCAAAGGTGCGGGACGGATGGACCAGCACGTGCCTTCAGGCGCTGTACGCCCGGACCGCCATGCTGGTCAACTGCTGCCTCACTGACTGGGCGTGTACCCGGCGGTGTCCGAGGTATCCGCAGCTTGCCGAGGCGGAGGACAGCAGCAGGGAGTTCACCGGTACCTGTACGAAGCTCCTGAAAAACCCGGACGGCGAGCTCCACGACTACGTCGAGGAGATGCGGAGGTCCGCCGAGATTCTCGGTGAAATGGTGGAACTGTTCCGCGAGGACCAGAACCGGATTACCGCCCAGGGCCCGACCTGGCAGCCGACGGCCCTGGGTGCGGAGAAACCGATCATCGCCTACGAGTACGCCTGCCGGATCGCCCTGGCGAAGCTGTGCGGGCAACTGGACACCTCGGGCGAAGGCGTCCTGAAGGACTACATCGTCTTCTCGGCCGAGCGGAAGGGGGACCTGTGGTCCGACCCGTCGTTCGCCCTGCTCCGCCAAGACGCCGCCGACAGCAAGAAGATGCGGAGTCTCTTGGGGGTCGGGAAGCCCGAGATGCTCGACATAGCCCCGTTCAAGCAGTACGCGGGGAAACTCAAGAAAATCGGCCTGACGACCTTCGAACAGTTCAGGGATCGTGCCCGGATCGAGAGGGAGGAGGAACTGGCCGGGTACCTCTCGGTCTCCGGGCTGAGGGTGCGCTACCTCGGCGGCGTGGCGCGGATCGCCGCCCTCCACGACTCGCTGAGGGAACCTGAGGTGGTCGGCTGGCTGGTGGAGGCCGGCATCACCGGGGCGGACGAGCTGCTCTCCCGGGCACGCGGCGACCGGGCCGCACTGGTCGCGCAGCTGAAGGAGTACGCCGACGGACGCGTCCCGCAGTGCGCCTCCGTCCTGGCGGAGCCCGAGGGGTGGGTGCGGGAGATCGCCCAGGGGCCGTGACGGACCGGTGCGCGGCCCCGCCGGGTCAGTCCAGGCCCGCCGAGCCGATCAGGGCGTCGCCCATCGGGGTGCGGCGGTAGAGGACCGAGCGGCCCGCGCGGGCGCGGGAGAGGAGGCCGGCGGCGCGCAGGACGGCGAGGTGGTCGGCGACCGCGCCGGGGGTCTGGTGCAGGCTGCGGGCGAGCTGGGTGGTGCTGGCGGGGGTGTCCAGGGCGGCCAGGATGCGGGCCCGGGAGCGGCCGAGCAGGGCGGCCAGCGCGTCGGGCGGGACGGCGGCGCCCGGCTCCCAGAGGGCGGAGATGCCGCGGGCCGGGTAGATCAGGGTGCACGGCCACGGCTCGTCGTGGTGCGCGGCGACGTTCGGCCAGACGAACACCGAGGGCACCAGCAGCAGCCCCGCGCCGCGCAGCGGGTAGGTGGTGGCGGCGTCGAACGGCGGGACGTCGATGCCGCCGTCCCGCCAGCGGACGTTCTCGTGCAGCCCGGCCAGCGCCGCCGCCCAGCCGCGCTGGCCCAACTCGCCCGCCCGGTGCACCACGTCGCGTTCGCACAGGGCGCGCAGCTGCGGCCAGTCCCGGGCCAGCAGCGCGTGCCAGGTCCGGTCGAGCGCCCCGGCGACCTGCCGGACCGCGTCCGGCGCGGCCAGCACGGCCCGGGCCGGGCCGTCGGTGTCGGGCCGGGCCGCCAGGCAGCGGGCGATCTCCGCCCGGGCCAGCTCCGGCGGGGCGGCCAGGATCGCCGCCAGGTCGTCCGCCCAGGTCTGGTCCATGCCGCGCGGCGGGATGGCGATGAAGTCCGCCCCGAACTTCTCGTTGTGCAGCGCCAGCGCGGCCCGCACCGCCGGATCCGCCCGCAGCCGCAGGAACGCCGGGCGCAGCCGCTCCCGCCAGCCCGGCGGCAGCGACCGCTCCCCGCCCCGGTCCAACAGCCGCAGCAGGTTGGCCAGTTCGAACGCGGGCGAGAGCGCGAACCGGCTGCGCACCAGGTCCTCCGCGGCCACCTCGTACCTCAGCACCCGGCACTCCCTCCACACTCTCCACGCTTCCCGGTGACGCGCCGACGGCCGTCCGCCGCCCCACGACCTTACGTCCAGGGGCGAATCTCTCGCCCGCACCGGCCCCCGGACGCCAGGCTCGCCGCCATGACGACCTACCGCGAGGTGCTGGGCGACCCGCGCTTCCGACTGCTGTTCACCACCCGCACCCTCGGCATCGTCGGGGACTCGCTGCGGATCACCACCCTGGCCGTGCTGATCTACGCGGGCACCGGCTCCGCCCTGCTGAGCGCCGTCGCCTTCGGCATCGGGTTCCTGCCGCAGCTGCTCGGTTCGATGCTGCTCGGCTCGCTCACCGACAGCCTGCGCCCCCGGCTGCTGATCACCGCCGGGTACCTGCTGGACGCGACCGCCGCCGCCCTGCTCGCCCTGGTGCGGATGCCGGTCGCGGTCAGCCTGCTGCTGGTCGGCGCGGTCGCGGTGCTCACCCCCGTCTTCAACGGGGCGTCCGGCCGGCTGGTCGCCGAGACCCTGCGGGGCGACGCGTACGTGCTCGGCCGTTCGCTGACCAACGTCGCCTCCTCCGGCGCGCAACTGCTCGGCCTGGCCGGCGGCGGCGTGACGGTCGCCCTGCTCGGCCCGCCCGGCGCGCTGCTGGTCGCCGCCGGGCTGCACCTCGCCAACGCGCTGGCAATCCGGCTGCGGCTGCCCGACCTGCCGCCGCTGCGGCGCGCCACCGGTTCGGTGCTCCGGCAGAGCCTGCGCGGCAACGGCGTCCTGCTGCGCCGCACCCCGGTCCGCCGCCTGCTGCTCGCCCAGTGGCTGCCGTCCGCCGCGGTGACCGGCGCCGAGTCGCTGGTCATCGCGTACGCCGGGGCACGGGGCTTCCCGGCCGGCGGCTACGGTTTCCTGCTGGCCTGCCTGCCGGTCGGGATGCTCGTCGGGGACCTGCTGGTCGGCCGGTTCGCCGCCCCCGCCACCCGGGAGCGCCTGGTGGCGCCGCTGGCCGCGCTGATGGGCCTGCCGCTGCTGGTCTTCGCGCTGCCCGTCCCGCTCCCGCTGTGCGCCGCCGCCCTGCTGGCCGCCGGTTTCGGCTTCGCCTACGCGCTCGGCCTCCAGCGCCCGTTCCTGGACGCGCTCCCCGCGGACGCCCGGGGCCAGGCGTTCACCCTGCTCGGCTCCGGCAACATGACCCTCCAGGGCATCGGCCCCGCCCTCTTCGGCACCGCCGCCACCCTCACCGGCACCGGCCCCGCCATGGCCACCGCGGGCACCGCCGCCGCCCTGACCGCCCTGTGGATCGCCGCCTGGCACCGCCCGACCCCGGCCCCCGCGCTCGCGGAACCGGCGGAGGCGGTCTGAGCGGCTACTCCTCGGACGTGAGGGTGAGCGGATCCGGGTCCTCCAGGACGGGGATGCAGGGCGACAGCAGCGGCTCCGGGTGCTCGGTCACCGCCCCGCGCACCATCCGCAGCACCCGGACCCCGTTCCACCCCTCGGGGTCCTCGTCGTCCCGCACGTGCAGCAGGCCGTACGACCCCGGGGCCCGCTCGCCGACCTCCGCGAAGAAACGGAGGATCTCCGGGTCGCGGTGGTTGGGGGCGCCCGCGAGGTGGACGAACGCCTCGCCGTTCATCCACCTCACGTCGAGCAGGTAGGGGGTGTGGATCTCCTGGATGCGCCGCCCGATGTCCTCGACGGCCGCCATGGTGCGGGCCGGTTCGGAGTCGTCCTCCTCGGCGGCGGCGCTGATCAGGACCTTGATCCAGCCGTGGTACTCGAACACGGCCGCAGCCTAGCAGCACCCCTGACGGCCCCTCAGGGCTTGAGGATCAGCCGGATCGGGTTGCCCTGCTTGGTCTGCAGCCGCTCGACGGCCTCGGCGGCCCGCTCCAGCGGGAGGACCTCGCTGACGGAGCGGGAGAAGTCCAGCCGGCCGCCCGCGGCGAGGGAGATCAGCTGGGGGACGGCGTCCTCCTCGGAGCCGTAGTGGCCGAGGATCTGCTGCTGCAGGTAGGAGAAGCGGATGCTGTCGGTGACCGTCAGCGGCTGGTCGGTGAGGCCGACCAGCACCAGCCGGCCGTGCGCGCCGAGCACCTTCATGGCCTGCTCGCGGACGGCGGGGACGCCCGCGAAGTCGAACGCGGCGGCCAGGCCCGCGCCGCCGGTGGCCGCGCCGATCCTGGCGGCGAGCTCGGGGTCGGACGGGTCCAGGGCGAGGTCCGCGCCGAAGGCGAGGGCGCGCTCGCGGGCGGCGGGCGCCGGGTCGACGGCGACGATCGGGTTGGCGCCGATCGCCCGCAGCAGTTGCACGCCGTGCGCGCCCAGGCCGCCGACGCCCCAGACGCCGACCGGCTCGGCGGGCCGGACGCCGCCGGTGGTGGTCACCGCGCCCCACGGGGTGGAGACCGCGTCCGGGATGATCGAGCCCTGCTCGAACGGGATCGAGTCGGGCAGCGCGAACAGCGTGTCGACCCGGGCCAGCGCGTACTCGGCCCAGCCGCCGTCGTAGTCCACGCCGCGGGTCCAGGTGATCCCGTCGCGCTTCTCGCCGGCCTGCAGCACCACCCGGTCACCGACCTGCCAGCGGCCGGCTTCCGTGCCCAACTCTGCGACGGTGCCCGCGACTTCGTGCCCCAGCGTGACACTCTCGCCGGGCAGGTACAGCGGGGTGAGCGAGCCCTCGATCAGGTGCACGTCGGACAGGCAGACGCCGGCCGCCTCGACCTTCACCAGCACCTGGCCGGGGCCGGGCACCGGACGCTCCACCTCCTCCACGCTCAGCGTGCGGGTGGGCAGGTGCAGGCGGACGGCGCGCATCGTAGCCATGGATCTCGTTCCTCTCCGGCCGGCGGCGAGCCGTCGGCGGCCTCGTTGCCGCTCACGACACCCCGGCGTACGGCGGGATATCGCAAGGTGACTTGCGTTGTCGAGGCTACGTCGCAGCCCGGTGCAACGCAAGGAGCCTTGCGTTAGGCTCCCGGTGTGCCCCAGGACGAGACCCCCCAGGCCAAGGCCGCCGCCCCGCTGCGCCGCCGCGGCGCCGCGATGCGCCGGGCCGTACTGGACGCCACCGTGCGGCTGCTCGCCGAGGGCGGCCTGGAGGCCACCACCGTCGCCGCGGTCGCCGCCGCGGCCGGAGTGCACGAGACCTCGGTCTACCGGAACTGGGGGACGCGCGAGGACCTGCTGCGCGAAGCCCTCGCCGACTACACCGACCAGGCCATGCCGCTGCCCGACACCGGCAGCCTGCGCGAGGACCTGCGCCGACTCCTCACCGCCCTCGGCGCCTTCCTCGACACCCCCGAGGGCCCCGCCCTGCTGCACCTGAGCATCGCCCCCGCCACCGCCGAGACCCGCAGCGGCCGCGACGCCTACTGGGCCGACCGCCTCACCCGCGCCGAACAGCTCCTGCACCGCGCCGCCGCCCGCGGCGAGATCCGCCCCGACGCCGACCCCCGGGCCGCCGTCGAAGCCCTGATGAGCCCGCTGTTCGCCCGCCACCTACTGCTCGGCGAACCCGTCACCCCCGCCTTCGTCACCGCCCTGGTCGACCTGGTCCTGGACGGCCTCACCCCGCGCTGAGCCCGGCACCGGTGCTGGCCCGTCCCCGTCCCCGCCCCCGTCCCCGGCCCGGCATCCGGTCGCCGGTGGGCTCGTCGTCGCCGAGGGACGGGACGACATTGCGGGCGGTTGCCAGGTCGGCGCGTTCCGCGTCGAGTTCGGCTCACATTCCCCCAACGGCGTGGCAAGTCAACAGTGCGGCAAGCCGACTCACTCCACGTCGGCCAGCCACTGGTCGATGAGCACCTTGTCGATCGAGTCGACCCGGTAGGGCCCGTCGACAGCGGAGCCCGTGATTCGCGACCGGAGTTCGGCCGCCGTGAACCAACGTGCCTCCACCACCTCCACGTCGTCCACGTCGATCCGGTCGGAAACGGCCTCGGCGCGGAACCCGATCATCATCCCGGACGGGAACGGCCACGACTGGGATCCCTGGTAGGTGATCGTCCCCACCTCGACACCGGCCTCTTCGGAGACCTCGCGGCGCACCGCGTCCTCGAGGTTCTCCCCGATCTCGACGAACCCGGCCAGCGTGCTGAAGCGGTCCGGACCGGCTCCCGCGTGCCGGCCGAGCAGGCAGCGCCGAGGCGTGCCGGGTAGTTCGACCAGCACGATCACGGCCGGTTCGATCCGCGGGAAGAGCAGCTTTCCGCAGCCCTGACAGGTCCGCAGGTGGCCACCGTTGCTGGGGACGGCCGGACCGCCGCACGCACCGCAGAACCGCTGATTCCGGTTCCAGTGCAGGATTCCACGGGCATACGCGAGCAGGCCCGCCTCGTCCGGCGTGATGGTGGGAACCATGGCTCGCACCTCCAGCACCGTGTCCGCGGTGGCCAGTTCGACGGCGTCGGACCGGTCGACGCGGGACACGTCGGCCGCGAACACCGCGGCCTCTCCGTCCATGCCGAGGAACACCTGGTCGTCGGCGGCGTCGAGGATGCCCCGCGCCTCGGCCAGCGGCAGCCGGACGGGCCTGTCGTCGCGGACCAGACAGTGGTCCCGCCACAAGGGAACCACCTGGGTACCGGGGCTCGCCAACAGCCCGGCCACCCACTCCGAGTCGGTACGCCGGCCGCCAACCCGGTCAAGCCCCAAGCCGCTGTAGTACAAGGTTCCCCCTAGCCCGTCCTGTCCTGCGCGGATTCCACGATAGTGGGCGTCCACCGACTGGGGTATCGAGTTCGGTCTCGACGACGAGGCCGGCGCGTTCCGCGTCGAGTTCGGCCGGGCGGGACCGGCAGGATCGGCTCGATCGGCGACCACTGCGCGTCGGACACGTCGCCCGGATGCGCCTTGCGCTCACTCACCGCGCCGGCGCACCACCGAGGACGCCCCAACCGCCACCGGTTCCCGAAGACCCCGCACGAATGTGCAACGACGAAACGGACATAGCCGCACCCGACGCCCGCTGGGAGCCGATCAGGCCGGCAGCGGGTTGGCGGTCAGGACGCTCAGGGCCCGGCACCAGGCCAGCAGGCGGTCGGGGGAGAGGCCGGGGACGAGGGCGGCCAGGTCGGCGATCCGCCGTTCCAGCCCGGCCAGGTCCGTGGCCCCCTCCAACACCCAGTCGATCGCGTCGAAGTCCGGGTCGCCCCAGGACGGCCGCGGGTCGATCGCCACCGGGCGGCTGTCCGGGCCGGCCAGCACGTTGGACGGGTGGAGGTCGCCGTGGACGAGTCCGACCGGTCCGCCGGAGGCGAGTTCCAGGGCGGCCGCCCGCTGCGCGGCCGGGACGGGCCTGCCCCGGCGCTCGGCGAGGTCGAAGAGGAAGGCGACCCGGTCGGCGAGCGGCCGCAGCACCGAGTCCGCCCCCGGCTCGGCGGGGGCACGCAAGTCCCGTAGCAGGGCGGCGACTTCCGGCAGGTTCCAGCCGAGTTTCCGCAGCGTCGTACCGGGCCGGACGTCCGCCAGCAGCAGGGCCCCGGCCGGGAGGTCCGCGGCGAGCAGCGCAACCACCGAGGGCACGGCCGCCCAGTGCCGCAGCGCCTCGGCCTCCTCGCGGGCGATCGGCGGCTCCGGAGTGAGCTTCAGCCACACCACCTCACCGCCGCGCACGCACCGGAACACCCGCGAGGTGCCGCCGCCGCCCGCCGCGGCCACCTCCAGCCCCCACCGCCCGGCCAACTCGCCAACCAGGGCAGGCAGTTCGTCGCACCACCCCGCCACCCCGCGCCCGAACCGGACGGCGAACCGCTCCCGGACCTCCGGCGGCACCCGCACCAGCTCTTCCATCGCGCCATCGTACGGGCCCGCACCGCACTGTCGGCGGGCACCGCTAGCCTGCGGGGCGCCGACGACCCCGACGAACCGCCGAGGCCCTGATGACCGTCCGTTTCGAAGCCGACTGGTGCCACCACGAACTCGGCCCGTACCGGGACTGCGCCTACACCTACGAGCGCTACCCGTTCGACACGCTGCCCCCGCTCGACCCGGCCGGGTTCACCGGCACCTTCGACTGGCTCGGCGGGCTGAGCGGGGAGCCGGTGCCGGACGCCTCGGCGGCCGAACTCGCCGAGCTGGAACGGGCGGTGGCCGACCTCGGGCTGGCGCTCCCGGCGGACTTCCTGGCCTACCACCGGGACGGGCGGCTGCTCTGGTCGCTCGACGAGGTGGCCCCGGCCGGCAACTGGACGAACTTCTCGCCGCCGCTGCCCAGTCCGGTCGAGCCCGGCGCGTACCTGGTCCGCTTCTTCCGCGACCAGCAGGACTGCGTGCTCTGGTACCTCTACCTGCGGCCCGGCGGGGAGTGCTTCGTGGTGCACTCCTGGAACGAGTACGAGGGCGACTACGAACTGCTGGCCGAGGGCGAGCTGACCGAGGAGGAGATGGCGGACCCGGAGGCGATCCGCTGGTGCGCCGCCTCGTTCGAGGAGTTCGCCTACCGCTACTGGGTGGAGAGCCGGATCTGCCTGGACTTCACGAACGGCGACGGGCCCACCGACCCCCGGCTGCTGGCCTACCTCGCGCACTACGAGGCGCAGCAGCCGGGGTCCTGACGGGGTGGGTCAGTGCGCGCCGACCGAGGTGACCTTGACGACGGCGCGCCCCTCCTCGTCCGAGCCGTACAGGTCGACCTCGGCGGAGATGCCCCAGTCGTGGTCGCCGTTCGGGTCGTCGAAGATCTGCCGGACCCGCCACAGGCCCTCGTCCTCGACCTCCTCGATCAGCAGCATCTTCGGGCCGCGCGCGTTCGGGCCGGTGTACAGGTCGTCGTACTCCTCCCAGTACCCGTCCATCGCGTCGGCCCAGCGGTCGGCGTCCCAGCCGTCCTCGCCGTCGAGTTCGGCCAACTCGTCGTAGTGCTCCAGCGCGCACAGCTCGACCCGGCGGAACAGCTCGTTGCGGACCAGCACGCGGAAGGCCCGGGCGTTGGCCGTGACGGGCGCGGGCTTGTCGTCCAGGCGGACCTCGGCGGCCTCCGGCTCGGTCGGGTTGGCGAGCGCCTCCCACTCGTCCAGCAGCGAGGAGTCGACCTGCCGGACCAGCTCGCCGAGCCAGGCGATGACGTCCTTGAGGTCGTCGGTCTTGATGTCGTCCGGGACGGTCTGCTCCAGCGCCTTGTACGCGCCCGCCAGGTAGCGCAGCACGATGCCCTCGGTGCGGGCCAGTTCGTAGAAGCCCACGTAGTCGGTGAAGGTCATCGCGCGCTCGTACAGGTCGCGCACCACGGACTTGGGCCGCAGCGGGTGGTCGCCGATCCACGGGTGCGCCCGGCGGTACACCTCGTACGCGTGGCCGAGCTGCTCCTCCAGCGGCTTCGGGTAGCTGATCTCCTGGAGCCGGTTCATCCGCTCCTCGTACTCGACGCCGTCGCGCTTCATCTCGGCGACGGCCTCGCCGCGGGCCTTGTTCTCCTGCGAGGCGAGGATCTGCCGCGGGTCGTCGAGCGTGGCCTCGACGACCGAGACCACGTCCAGGGAGTACGAGGGCGACTCGGGGTCGAGCAGGTCGAAGGCGGCCAGCGCGAAGGTGGACAGCGGCTGGTTGAGCGCGAAGTTCTCCTGCAGGTCGAGGGTCAGGCGGGCGATGCGGCCCTCGGCGTCCGGCTCGTCGAACTGCTCGACCACGCCGCCCTCCCGCAGCGAGCGGTAGATGGCGATCGCGGTGCGGATGTGGCGGCGCTGGGCGGCGCGGTCCTCGTGGTTGTCGGTGAGCAGCTTGCGCATCGCGTCGAAGGCGTTGCCCGGGCGGCCGATCACCGACAGCAGCATCGCGTGGCTGACCTTGAACCGGGACACCAGCGGCTCCGGGTCGGCCCCGATCAGGCGCTCGAAGGTCTCCTCCGTCCAGGACACGAAGCCGTCCGGGGCCTTCTTGCGGACCACCTTCTTGCGCTTCTTCGGGTCGTCGCCGGCCTTGGCCAGCGCCCGGTCGTTCTCCACCACGTGCTCGGGGGCCTGCGCCACCACCTGGCCGACGGTGTCGAACCCGGCCCGGCCCGCCCGCCCGGCGATCTGGTGGAACTCGCGGGCCCGCAGGATCCGCACCCGCTGCCCGTCGTACTTGGACAGCGCGGTGAACAGCACCGTGCGGATCGGCACGTTGACGCCCACGCCGAGCGTGTCGGTGCCGCAGATCACCTTCAGCAGGCCCGCCTGCGCCAGGCGCTCCACCAGGCGGCGGTACTTGGGCAGCATGCCCGCGTGGTGCACGCCGATGCCGTGCCGCACGTACCGGGACAGGTTGCGGCCGAACTTGGTGGTGAAGCGGAAGTTGCCGATCAGCGAGGCGATTGCGTCCTTCTCCTGCTTCGAGCACATGTTGATGCTCATCAGGGACTGCGCCCGCTCCACCGCCTCCTTCTGCGTGAAGTGCACGACGTACACCGGCGCCTGGCCGGTGGTCAGCAGCTCCTCCAGCGTGTCGTGCAGGTTGGTGCGCCGGTATTCGTAGAACAGCGGCACCGGGCGGGTCGCCGAGCGGACGACGGTGGTCGGGCGGCCGGTGCGGCGGGTCAGGTCCTCCTCGAAGCGGCGGACGTCGCCGAGGGTCGCCGACATCAGCAGGAACTGCACCTGCGGCAGCTCCAGGATCGGGATCTGCCAGGCCCAGCCGCGGTCCGGCTCGGCGTAGAAGTGGAACTCGTCCATCACGACCTGGCCGATGTCGGCGCGCGGGCCGTCGTGCAGGGCGATCTGCGCCAGCACCTCGGCGGTGCAGCAGATGATCGGCGCGGTCGGGTTCACCGAGGCGTCGCCGGTCATCATGCCGACCTGCTCGGTGCCGAAGACCTTGCACAGGTCGAAGAACTTCTCCGACACCAGCGCCTTGATCGGCGCGGTGTAGAACGTCCGCTTGCCCTCGGCCAGCGCGGCGAAGTGCGCGCCCGCCGCGACCAGGGACTTGCCCGACCCGGTCGGGGTCGCCAGGATCACGTTGTTCCCGGAGACCAGTTCGATCAGCGCCTCCTCCTGGGCGGGGTAGAGGGTGATGCCGCGCTCCGACGCCCACTCGGCGAAGGTCTCGAACAGCGAGTCGGGCGTGGCGGGTTTCGGCATCAGGTCCAGGAGGGTCACCCCGCTATCTTGCCCGCACTCGATCACCGCGGGCAAAGCTCGCCCCCGCACCACCCCCGCCCCCGCGCTCCGGCCGAACGAGTGGTTGCGGGCAGCGCTGGTGATATCACGCTGCGTGACGGAGATGATGCCGGTCGACCGCCCACGAACCGACGGGGGCGGCACGAGCAACGGAAGGACCCCCATGACGCGCAAGCGCATCCTCGGCGCCGGCCTCGCCCTGGCCGCCGCCCTGGCCGCCCTGGTCCCGGTGGCTGCCGGACCGGCCGCCGCCGCGGCCGACCCGAACGTCGAGACGGTCACCGCGGTCGGCTCCTCCGGCGGCGTGGTCGCCCGCTGCCCCCAGGGCTGGACCCCCAGCGACCCGCACATCACCAACGCCGACGGCACCCCACTGGCGCCCGACCAGCGCTGGCACTACGGCCCGATCCAGGGCGACGACGGCTTCGCGGGCTGGATCGCCCCCTACCTGAACTCCCCGCCGCCGCCCGAGAAGATCGCGCTCACCATCACCTGCACCCGCTGCTGAACCCGCTGCCCGACCCCGGCGGCCCGTCCTGGGCCGTGTCTTGGATCGGTCTGGGCCGTCCCCTGGACCGTCCTGGGCCGTCCCCTGGGCCGGCCCCGGGTCGGTCTCACGGGCAGGTGACCACCTGGCCGGCCCAGGACAGGCCGCCGCCGAACGCGAACAGCAGCACCCGGGCGCCGGAGCGCAGCTCGCCGCGCTCCACCAGCTTCGCCAGCGCCAGCGGCACGGAGGCCGCCGAGGTGTTGCCGGAGTCCACCACGTCCCGGGCGATCACCGCGTCCTCGCGCAGCCCGAGCTTCTGCACCAGCGACTCGATGATCCGCAGGTTCGCCTGGTGGGTCACCACCCCGTCCAGCTCCGCCGGGCTCAACCCGGCCGCCCGGCACGCCTGTTCGGCCAGCGCGGGCAGCTCGGTGGTGGCCCACCGGAACACCGCCTGGCCGTCCTGCTCGAACTGCGGGTGCCACTCGCCCAGCAGCCGCACCGCGCTCGCCCGCGACGGGTCCGAACCCCAGACCGCCGGGCCGATCGCGCTGGTGTCCCCGTCGGTGGCCGACAGCACCGCCGCGCCCGCGCCGTCGCCCAGCAGGATGCAGCTGCGCCGGTCCGTCCAGTCGACCAGGTCCGACATCTTCTCCGCGCCGATCACCAGCGCGTGCTTGGCGCCGCCCGCCAGCAGCGAGTGGTTCGCCACCGACAGCGCGGTGCAGAACCCGGCGCAGCCGTTGTTCAGGTCGAACGCCACCGCGGACGGGATGCCCAGCCGGCCCGCGACCTGCGCCGCGATCGACGGGCAGCGGTCCACCGCGCTGCAGGTGGCCACCGTGACCTGCCCGATGTCCGCCGGGTCCAGCCCCGAGGCCGCCAGCGCCTTCGCCGCGGCCCCCGCCGCCAGGTCGGTCACCGACTCGTCCGGCCCGGCGATCCGCCGGGTCACGATCCCGGTGCGCCGCCGGATCCACTCGTCATTGGTGTCCACCATCGTCGCCAGCTCGTCGTTGCCGAGCACCCGGCCGGGCTGGTGGTGGCCGAGAGCGGCGATCCGGACTCCGGGCATGGCGTTCCCCTTCCGCAGCGGCACCCGACCGGTGCCGGGGCAACGGCCAGGAATATAGCAACCGACCGATCGGAAGCTAAACGGCGGCCCGAAGAATGGACGCCACGAGGGCGGAGCGGTCCGGCCGGCCGCCGGGCCCGATCGTGTTCGGACTCGTCGGCAGAGCCTTCGGCCGGACCCGGGCCGTGTCCGGCACGGAGAACCGACGGTTTGCCGGGTTCGGGAGCGGCGGGCGTCCTCCTTTGAGATGATCTTGAAGCTTTGAGCCGCGGACCGGGGGCGCGGCGGGCGGACCGGGAGGGGCGGCTGCGGCCGGGCCCCTCTCCGGGGTTCGCCGGGGCGCGCGCGATGCGCCGTTCACTCCCGGAGACCGCACCGCACCGACCGTCCCCGCCCAGCCGCGGCCAACGTCCAGGAGTCCCACGTGAGTCAGACCGGCACGCTGCCCCCCGAAGACTGTCAGGAGGACACCGCCCCGGACCGTCGGCCCTGGCCGGTGCGCCGGGGGCTGCTCCTCGAGTCGGGCCCCCAGCGCCGGCTGGCCCTCGGCGGCTTCGTCAACCAGCTCGGCACCGCGGCCTTCCTGGCGACGGCGCCGCTGTACGCGCTGCGGGTGATCGGCCTGCCGATCGGGCAGGTCGGGCTCGGGCTGGGGGTCGCGGGAGTGGTCGGCCTGCTGGCCGGCCCGCCCGTCGGGCACCTCGCCGACCGCCGCGGCCCGCGCGGCGTCTTCCTGGTCACCCTGCTGATCCAGACCGTCTCCATGCTGTCGCTGCTGTTCGCCCACTCGTTCACGGCGTTCATGGTGTCCATGGCGGTGACCGACCTGGCCGGCGCCTCGGGGGGTGCGGCGCGCGGCCCGATGATCCGCCGGTTCGGCGGTGACGAGGTGCCGAAGTTCCGTTCCTACCTGCGCTCGACCGCCTTCCTGGCCAGCACCTTCGGCGCGCTGGCCGCCGGTGTGGTGATCCAGCTCGACTCCGGCTCCGCCTACCGCGCGCTCATCGTCGCCAACGCCCTGACCTTCGTCGGCTGCGCGGCCGTCGTGCTCCGGCTGCCCGCGCTGGAACCGCTGCCCGCCGCGACCGGGTCGAACCGGTGGCTCGCGCTCAAGGACAAGCCGTACATGGCGTTCGTCGTCCTGGACGGCATCCTGTGGATCCAGGGCGAGGTGGTGACCTACGCCCTGCCGCTGTGGGTGGTCCTGCACACCCAGGCGCCGCGCTGGTTCACCGGCGTCGCGCTCGCCGTCAACACCGTGATGGTGGTCGTCCTGCAGATCCGCACCAGCCGAGGGATCAAGGGCGGACAGGTCGCCGGCCGGGCCACCCGGCGCGCCGGGCTGGCGTTCCTGGTCGGCATGGCGGTCATCGCAACGGCCGCCGGCCTGCCGGGCTGGGCGGCCGCGACCGTCATGACGGCCGGCGTCGCCGTCCACACCGTGGGCTCGCTGTGGCACGCGGCCGGGTCGCTGGAACTGCGCTTCCGGCTGGCCCCCGCGCACGCGCAGGGCCAGTACTCCGGCGTGTTCGGCATCGGCATGGGCCTCTGCTACACCGTCGCCCCGGGCCTGCTCGGCCTGCTCTGCCTGAGCTGGGGCGCCCCCGGCTGGCTGGCCATGGGCGGCGTCTTCGTCGCGGCCGGCCTGGCCATGCCGCTCGTGGTCCGCTGGGCCGGACGGTCCCGGGAGCTCAGCGCCTGAACGGGCGGCCCGGGCTCCCCCGAGCTGTACCGGAGACCCGGGCCCGGGCGCACCCCGGGACGACACCCGGTACGCGGCCCGGGCCCTGGGTGAACTCCTCGTCCCGGCCGGCCGGCCGCATCGAGGAGGCCCTCGCAGCCCTCGAACGGAACCCCGGCCACAGCGCCCGGCTCCGGGCCGAGATCCTCATCGGCCTCGGCCGGACCGGGGAAGCAGCGCAACTCCTCCGGCACGCACACCGCCGGACCGCCGTTCTGGCAGCCCGTCAGCGGAAGGGGCCCGTCGGGCCCTTGTCCGCGGAGGGGCGGGGGTGCCAGGCTCCGGGGTGTGAAGAGAATCGAGTCCGACACCCTCCGGTGACCGCGCCCGGTGCGCGGGTGCCGCTGTACGAGTACGCGCTGCGGCTGCACCGCCCGAACCCCGACGGCCCGCTGCGGGAGGTCGTGCTCCCGCCGGAGCCGGACCGCGGGCAGCGGTACCACCGGGACCTCGCGGAGGTGCGGCTGCGGGGCGCCCGCACCGCGGCCGTCCTCGACCAGCGGCTCGGCCGCCCGCTGAGCCCGGCCTCGTTGCGGCTGCTCGACAGCGCGCTGGCGCAGGTGCCGGTGCCGCGGCACCGGGACCCGGCGGTCCGCGACCTGAGCAGGCGTCACCCGCCCGCGCTGCTGCGCACGGTGGGCCGCTGGCTGGTGCGCCACGGCACCGGGCGGGAAGCGGTGGCCGCCGGACTCGCCCTGCTGGCCGAGACGGCCGTCGAGAGCGACGTCCCGCTGATCCTGACCGTCGGCCTGCTCGGCTCCCCGTTCGGCCGGCTCCCCGCCGACGCGCTGGAACGCCTGCCGAACGCGGCGGCCACCCCGGCCCTGAGTCGGCTGGCCGAGCGGACCACCGGCACCGCCCGCACCCACTGCGTCCACGCGCTGAACCGCCTCGCCGATCCCCGCGCCCACTACCCGTGGTGGCAGGGCCCGCACCCGCTGGCCGACCCCGACCGGCCCGCCGACCCGCAGGCCGTCCACTGGCTGCGCCGCCGGGCCGCCGACCACGGCGACTTCAACGGGTACTTCGCCGCCGAGACGCTCGTCGCCGCGGACGTCGAACGGGCGATCGCCGACCCGCACGCCGACAGCGAGACCGTCGACCAGACCGGCCGGCTGCTGCGCGCCACCACCGACTGCGCGGGCACGGGCGCCACCCTCGCCCGGCTCGACAACGCCCGGGAACTGCTCACCCACTACGCGGACCACGTCGGACGCCTCGCCCCGACCGCGGACCGCTGTCGCTCCGTCCTCGCCCTGGCCGGCCACCTCGCCGACCCGCGGGGAGAGGCCGCCGCCCTCGACCGGCCACCGGGCGGCCGGGCCGCGCTCCTGGCGCAACTCACCGCCCTGCTGCGCGAGCCGGGCTGGCCGGCCCGCCTGGCGGAACTGACCGCCTGGCCGACCGGCAACCTCGCGGGATGGTCGCTGCTGACGGCCCGGCGCACCGGCCTGCTGCCGGACGGGCCCGGGCCGCGGGCGCGCCGGCGCCGTTGACCGGGCGGGCATGGAACGCTGGGGCGTCGAACAGGCGGAGAGCGGGGAGGGGTGGGCGCGGTGGGTGGCGGTTCCGGGCTGGACGGGCTGGACGGGCTGGACGGGCTGGACGGGGTGCTGACCAGGCTCGTTCCGACGGGCGAGGACGACCTGGAGCTGCTGGCCGGGTGGTTCGCCGACCCCGGGTTCGTGGAGCACTGGGGCGGGGTGCCGCTGTCGCGGCAGGAGGTCGCCGAGAAGTACCTGGGGCGGCGGCGCCCGCAGGTGGAGTCGTTCCTGGTGCTCGCCGCGGGCACGCCGGTGGGCTACGCCCAGTACTGGCGGGCCGGGCCGGACGGCGGCGGCATCGACCTGGTCCTGGTGCCGCACGCCCGGGGCCGGGGCCTGGGGCCGGACGCCGCGCGGGCGCTGCTCGCCCACCTGGTCGGGGAGTTGGGGTGGCGGCGGGTGACCGTCGACCCGGCGGCGGCGAACGTCCGGGCCGTGCGCGCCTGGGAGAAGGCCGGGTTCCGGCAGGTGCCACCGGGGGCGGGCGGGGAACGCCCGGACGGGAGCCTCCTGCTGGAGCACCGCCCCGAGCGGTGACGTGCCTCGTCGGCTCGGCGCCTTGTCGGCTCAGCGCCCCGGCCGGGTCAGTGCTTCGGGGTGCAGGTGTAGGGGGAGGGGGCGTGGGCGGCCGCGACACGTTGGCGCAGCCCCGGCGGGCAGGCGGGGTTGCGGACGACCGCGGCCCGGACGTCCCCGTCGTGGTCGTCGGCGAGTTCGGCCAGCAGGTCGGCGGGGGCGTGCGGGTTGGCGGCCGCGGCCGCGCGGACGGCCGGGACGTCCTCCGCGGCCCGCCACAGCGCCGCGGTGTCGCGGGTCCGGAGGGTGGCGGCGCGCCGCACCTCCTCGGACGGGTCGTCGAGCAACTGGTCCATCAGGTCGCCCCACGGGTCGTTCCGCAGATCGTTCCGCAGGCCGTTCCGCAGGCTGTTTCGCAGGCCGTTCCGCAGGTCGGGGCCGGTGCTCCGAGCGCAGCCGGTGGTGGGGGCGGAGGTGCTGGGCTGCTGTTCTTCCACGGTGTCCTCCTGGGGCGGTCGACCCGGCAGGCGTTAGCGTCACTTAGACGATAACACTTCTCGTCGGCTGGACGACAAGTGGGGCGGCGAAGGCGCGCCGAAGCCCGCCCGGCCGCGCGGGCCACCGCACCCCGGGGCCGTACGACGTAGGATTCCGGGCCGGGGTGCGGATCGGGCGCACCCGGACGAGGCGGACCGCGGAGGAGGATCGGATGAGCCCGCGCAGCACGGTGGTCGAGACCCGCCGGACCAGGGCCCGGATCATCGACCGCAGCGTCGCCCTCGCCTCGGTCGACGGGCTGGAAGGGCTGACCATCGGACGGCTGGCCGCCGATCTCGGCCTCTCCAAGGCCGGCGTGCTCGGCCACTTCGGCACCAAGGAAGCCCTCCAACTGGCCACCCTGGAACGGGCCTCCGCACTCTTCACCGCTCTGGTCTGGGACCCGGCGGCGACCGTCGAACCCGGCCTGCGCCGCCTGCGGGCCGTCTGCCAGAGCTGGATCGACTACCTCGAACACGCCCGCGAGGTCTTCCCCGGCGGCTGCCTGTTCACCACCGCCGCCGTCGAGTTCGACGCCCACGACGGCCCCGTCCGCCGCAACGTCGCCCGCCTGCTGATGGTCTGGCGCCGCCGCCTGGCCGGCGAGGTCCGCCTCGCCGTCGAAGCCGGAGAACTCCCCTCCGACACCGACCCCGAACAGGTCGTCCACGAGCTGACCGGCATCTACCTGGCCCTCAACCAGGCCCTCCAACTCCTCCGCGACCCCCTCGCCGCCACCCGCACCCGCCGCGCCCTGGACCGCCTCCTCCCCGCCTGACCGCCACCGGGGAGTCCACGGCGCCGCGCCCGCCGTCCGGGAGTGCTCCGGCGGCACTGCCTGGATGATTGATGCCAAGGTCTCGTTGGCATCATCTATGCACTGCGCGAGTCGAACACGGGGGGACCATGGGGCGGGTCGGGTACGGCTGTCTTGCCGCGGTCGGGGCGGCGATTCTGCTGGCCGGCGGATGCACCGGGGCGCCGGGGCGGTCGGCGGACGCAGCAACGTCCCTGTCGGCGACAGCGTCGGCCACACCGAGTGCTCCCGCGCCGACGGTGCCCGGTGCGCCCGGCTCGGCCGATCCGAGTGCGATCCCGACCGTGACAATCTGGCCCTCCCCGGCAAGCCGACCGCCGGTGACGCCGGCGAGGGCGGAGCAGCAGATCCGCGAGCTGGCCGAGCAGGCCGGCGAGGGTCCGGTCATCGACCGGCTGATCCCGGCCTTCCACGAGGGGGACGTGTACTGGTTCCTGTGGCCCACGGTTGGCGGCGACCTCTGCTGGGGAGAGCACGCGCCGTTGGGCCTGGTGCGCGGCTGCTACGCGGACAAGGACCTGTCGGCGGGCAGCACCCCGATGCTCAAGGGGCTGATCGGCCCGAGTTTCATCGACGATGGCGCGTGGGCGATGGTGTTCTTCGTGGACCAGGAGAAGGTCGACAACCTCACCTGCAATGGCGTCAGCCTGCCGCTGACCGAGGTGGGCACTCTGCGTACCCCGGCCGGGACCCGGACCTTCTACACGACGGTGGCCCCGTGGGCCGTGTCCGGCACGATGCCCGCCGAGGTCGTCCGGGAGGGCGCCAAGGCCACCGACCACCTGACGCTGTTGCCGGGCTCCGCGCCGAAGGGCGACCCACGCTTCCGGGAGTGCGAATAGACGATCGAGTCCAAGGGCTCGCTGTCGCGCATGACATGAAGCGAGGGAGTCCGAAGATCGGTTGTGCGCCTGACCTGGACTCCCTCGCCACCGCGCTCTACGTGAAGACCGACGACGAACGCCGCTGGCTCCGCCACGCCCGCACGAACCTGCGGCACCTGTACTCCGTACCTGCCCGGCCGGCCTGACTCCAACGGGCGCCTGCGCAGGGCCGCCGACCTGATCGGACACGTCAACCGGCTCCTGGCGACCGGCACCTCGCCGTGGACCGACACCGTGCGGGTGGTCGACTCCACACCCGTGGAATGCGGGCGCTCCCGGGAGACCGTCAAACGCCCCGACCTGGCCGGACGGGCCGAGTACGGCTGCTGCGCCAGCCGCACGCGATTCTTCCAGGGCCTGCGGCTGCACCTGGTGTGTACCCTGCATGGGCTGCCGGTCGCCTTCGCGCTGACCGGCGCGAAGGCCGACGAGCGCGAGACCCTGCCGGGCAGGTTCCACGCCGAGCCGGGGCTGGTCACCGCCCGGGCGGGGCAGATCCTGATCGGCGACCGGAACTACTGCGGTGCCGCAGTCGGCTAGAGGTGGGGGAGGGGTTCGCCGACGTGCGGCTCGCGTCGCTGTTCGAGCCAGAAGAGGTAGCCGCGCAGGTACGACTCCAGCCCGTCGTCGATGTAGGCGATGAAGTCCCGGTGCCCTCGGGCCGCATCGTGGTAGTGGCCGAGGTAGCGGGGATCGGCGTTGAAGCCCCAGTGGGGGTGGGTGTCCGCACCCCAGTCGGCGGCGATGGCAACCGCCCGATCCCTGACCCGGGCCCGGCCCCGCCACCAGTCGCGGACGGTCTCCACAGCGTCCAGGCGCCCGGTGGCCATGCTGTCCGTGTCGCCGGCGTAGAAGGGCCCGGTACGTTGCGCCAGTTCCGTTGTTCCCATGCGCCCGTGCCGTGAACGAGGCGTTCGGGAACGCGCCGCTGCTCTGCCCGTCCGGCCGGGTCCCTACTGGCGCTTGCGGAAGTCGCGGGCCCCTTCGGCGGCGGCCAGGACCTCGGGGAACGGGGCGCAGGTGGCGGCGGTGACGGCGGCGGCCACGGCGCCCTCGACGAAGGGGGCGTCGGCGAGGGCGGTGGCGGGGATGGCGAGGTCGGCGAGGACGAGGGTGGCGGTCAGGACGGAGCTACCGAGGTCGGCCAGGAGCAGGACGCCGGTGCCGCGGTCGGCGGCGCGGACCGCGCGGGCCGTCAGGTCGTAGCTGGTGCCGAGGGAGCCGTCCTCGGTGCCCGCGGCGAGCAGCACCGGGACGTCGTCGGCCAGTTCGGCGAGCAGTTCCTGCACGCCGCGGGCCAGGTGCGGGCTGTGGGAGACCAGGACCAGACCGACCGGAGCGCGCATGCGGCGCAGCCTACCGGCGGCCGGGGGCGTGGCCGGGCGCGCCGCGCGGGGCGTGGCGGGGTTCGGCGGCGGGGCACGGGGGTTGGGGTAGCGTCGGCCGGAATCCGGCGAAACGAATGAAACGGATCAACCGTGTGAACCGGATCAACCGTGTGGACCGGATCAATCATGTGAACCGGGTCAATCATGTGGACCGGATGGGATCCAACGAATCGGCCGGGTGCGGACGAAGGGGCACGACCGCCGTGAAGAAGCTGATCAACAGCCCGGAGAGCGTCGTCGACGACGCACTGGCCGGGCTCGCCGCCGCCCACCCCGCGCTCGCGGTGGACCTCGACCGGCGGGTGGTCACCCGGGCGGTGCGTCCGGCCGGGCCGAAGGTGGCGCTGGTGTCGGGCGGCGGTTCCGGCCACGAGCCGCTGCACGTCGGGTTCGTGGGCCCGGGCATGCTGGACGCGGCCTGCCCCGGCGACCTGTTCACCTCACCGCCGCCGGACCGGATCCTGGCCGCCGCGCAGGCCGCCGACAACGGCGCGGGCGTGCTGTTCGTGGTGAAGAACTACACCGGCGACGTGCTGAACTTCCGGCTGGCCGCCGAACTCGCCGTCGAGCAGGGCCACCGGGTGGCCACCGTCCTGGTCGACGACGACGTCGCCGTCCGGGACTCCGCGGCCGGCCGCCGCGGCACCGGCGCGACCCTGCTGGTGCACAAGATCTGCGGCGCGCTCGCCGAACGCGGCGCCGGCCTGGACGAGGTCCGGGAGTTGGGGGAGCGGGTCGTCGCCGCGTCCCGCTCGTTCGCCATCGCGCTCACCGCCGCCACCAACCCGGCGGTCGGCCGCCCCGGCTTCGACCTCGCCGAGGACGAGATCGAGGTCGGCGTCGGCATCCACGGCGAGCCCGGCCGCCGCCGCGACCGGCTGCGCCCCGCCCGCGAGTTGGCCGCCACGGCCGTCGACGCGATCCTGGACGACTACCGGCCCGGCCCGGACGAGCGGCCGATCCTGCTGGTCAACGGCCTCGGCGGCACCCCGCTGATCGAGCTGTACGTCCTGTGCGCCGCCGTCACCGACCGCCTCGCCGAGCACGGCCTCCCCGCCGCCCGCACCCTGGTCGGCTCCTACGTCACCAGCCTCGACATGGCCGGCTTCTCGATCACCCTGACCGGCGCCGACCCCCGGATGCTGGACCTGTGGGACGCCCCGGCCGACACCCCCGCCCTGGTTCGGACGTGATGGGGATGGCAGGTATGGCGGGTACGGCGGCCGATAGTACGGGGCGGCTTCCGGCAGGAAGTGACGCAGCACCATGACGCACGAGACCCTCGACGCCGCCCTCGCCGAGGCGTGGATCCGGGCCGCCGCCGCGGCCGTCGGACGCGCCGAGGAGCAACTCACCGCGCTCGATGCGGCGATCGGCGACGGCGACCACGGCAGCAACCTCCGCCGGGGCTTCACCGCCGTCCTCGCCGCGCTGGACGACGCGGGGTCGGACGGCTCCGCCGGCTTCGACAGTGCGGGCGCGCTGCTGCGCACGGTCGGCAGCACGCTGCTGGCCAAGGTGGGCGGCGCCTCCGGGCCGCTGTACGGGCAGGCGTTCCGGGTGGCCGGGGCCGAACTCCCGCCGGACGCCGGCCCCGCGGCCTGCGCGGACGCGCTGGCGGCCGGCCTCGCCGCCGTCCGGGCGCTGGGCGGCGCCGAGCCGGGCGACAAGACGATGGCCGACGCGCTCGCCCCGGCCGTGGACGCCCTGCGCACCGCCGCCGCGGCCGGGGCCACCCTCGCCGGGGCGACCGCCGCGGCCGCCGACGCCGCCGAGCAGGGCGCCCGCGCCACCACCCCGCTCCAGGCCCGCCGGGGCCGCGCCTCCTACCTCGGCCCGCGCAGCGTCGGCCACCAGGACCCGGGTGCGACCTCCGCCGCCCTGATCGTCCGGGCCCTCGCGGACGCCGCCGCGCGCTGATCCGGAAATCCCGCGCCGGGAGGATCAAATGACCGAATGGTCGGCGGACCGAATGGCCGGATGGCCGGATGATCGGTGGAAAATCGGAGGAATGTGCGGGAAGGCGAATTTCCGGCTCCTCCCGCGTGGCACCCACCCATTCGCCGTAAAGCTCCTAGTCTCGACGCTCTACAGCGCTTCAGCGCTGGAGCGCCGCTGTGCTGAAGCGCCACCGCGCCACTGCGCTGCCGCGCTGCCGCGCCATTTCCGCCGCGCCTTCGCGCCGTCGAGCCGAGGAGTTGTGCCCATGAGCCGTGTCGTCAGGGCTGCCCTGTTCCAGACCGCGTGGACGGGGGACAAGGAGACCATGCTGGCCGCCGCCGAGCGGGCCGCGCGGGACGCGGCCGGGCGGGGGGCGGGGATCATCGGGTTCCAGGAGGTGTTCAACGCCCCGTACTTCTGCCAGGTGCAGGAACCCGAGCACTACGCCTGGGCCGAGCCCGTCCCGGACGGGCCGACGGTGCGGCGGATGCAGGCGCTGGCCCGGGAGTTGGGGATCGTGGTGGTCGCGCCGGTGTACGAGATCGAGAAGGCCGGTTTCTACTACAACACCGCCGCCGTGATCGACGCCGACGGCAGTTACCTCGGCAAGTACCGCAAGCACCACATCCCGCAGGTGCGCGGATTCTGGGAGAAGTACTACTTCAAGCCGGGGAACCTCGGCTGGCCGGTGTTCGACACCGCGGTCGGGAAGGTCGGCGTGTACATCTGCTACGACCGGCACTTCCCGGAGGGCTGGCGGGCGCTGGGCCTCGCCGGGGCGGAGATCGTGTACAACCCGTCGGCGACCAGCCGCGGCCTGTCCGCCTACCTGTGGCAGCTGGAGCAGCCCGCCGCCGCCGTCGCCAACGAGTACTTCGTCGCCGCGATCAACCGGGTCGGCGTCGAGGAGTACGGCGACGACGACTTCTACGGCACCAGCTACTTCGTCGACCCGCGCGGGCAGTTCGTCGGCGAGGTCGCCTCCGACAAGCGCGAGGAACTCGTCGTCCGCGACCTCGACCTCGGCCTGATCGACGAGGTCCGCCAGCAGTGGGCGTTCTACCGGGACCGGCGCCCGGACGCCTACGGCCCGCTGACCGAGGGCTGAGCGCGATGGCCCGCACCCTGATCACCGGCGGCCTGGTCATCACCGCCGCCGAGGAGGTGCCCGCCGACGTGCTGGTCGAGGACGGCCGGGTCGCCGCCCTCGCCCTGCCCGGCAGTCAGCGCTGGAGCGCCGACCGGGTGTTCGACGCGAGCGGGAAGTACGTCGTCCCCGGCGGCGTCGACGCGCACACCCACATGGAGATGCCGTTCGGCGGCACCCGGGCCTCCGACACCTTCACCACCGGCACCCGGGCCGCGGCCTGGGGCGGCACCACCACCATCGTCGACTTCGCCGTCCAGAGCAGGGGCTCCTCGCTGCGCGCCGGGCTCGACGACTGGCACGCCAAGGCCGACGGCAACTGCGCGATCGACTACGCCTTCCACATGATCGTCTCGGACGTCAACGAGGCCGTGCTGCGCGAGATGCCCGGACTGGTCGGCGAGGGCGTCACCTCGTTCAAGCTGTTCATGGCCTACCCCGGCGTCTTCTACTCCGACGACGGGCAGATCCTGCGCGCCATGCAGCAGGCCGCCGACCTCGGCGCGCTCACCATGGTGCACGCCGAGAACGGCCCCGCCATCGACGTCCTGGTCGAACAGGCCCTGGCCCGCGGCGAGACCGACCCGCGGTACCACGGCGAGGTGCGCCGGGCGCTGCTGGAGGCCGAGGCCACCCACCGGGCGATCCAGCTCGCCCGGGTCGCCGGGGCGCCGCTGTACGTCGTGCACGTCTCCGCCCGCGAGGCGCTCGCCGAACTCGCCGCCGCCCGCGACCTCGGACTGCCGGTCTTCGGCGAGACCTGCCCGCAGTACCTGTTCCTGTCCACCGACAACCTCGCCGAACCCGACTTCGAGGGCGCCAAGTACGTCTGCTCCACCCCGCTGCGCCCCAAGGACCACCAGGACGCGCTCTGGCGCGGCCTGCGCACCGACGACCTCCAGGTGGTCTCCACCGACCACTGCCCGTTCTGCTTCGCGGGGCAGAAGGAACTCGGCCGCGGCGACTTCTCGAAGATCCCCAACGGGCTGCCGGGCGTCGAGCACCGGATGGACCTGCTGCACCAGGCCGTCGTCGAGGGCCGGATCAGCCGCCGCCGCTGGATCGAACTCGCCTGCGCCGCCCCCGCCCGGATGTTCGGCCTCCACCCGCGCAAGGGCACCATCGCCCCCGGCGCCGACGCCGACCTGGTCATCTACGACCCGCACGCCGTCCAGACCCTCTCCGCCGCCACCCACCACATGAACGTCGACTACTCGGCGTACGAGGGCCGCACCGTCACCGGCCGGGTCGAGACCGTGCTCTCCCGCGGCGAGGTCGTGCTCGACCGCGGCGACTACCTCGGCCGCCCCGGACACGGCACCTTCCTGCCCCGCTCCACCTGCCAGTACCTCTGACCCTTCAAGGAGCCCCCGCGTGGACTTCGGACTCGTCCTGCAGACCGACCCGCCGGCCGCCGAGGTCGTCGACCTGATGCGCCGCGCCGAACGGGCCGGGTTCAGCCACGGCTGGACCTTCGACTCCGCGGTGCTCTGGCAGGAGCCCTTCGTCATCCACAGCCGCATCCTGGAACACACCGAACGCCTGCACGTCGGCCCGATGGTCACCAACCCCGGCACCCGCGCCTGGGAGGTCACCGCCTCCACCTTCGCCACCCTCAACGACATGTACGGCAACCGGACGGTCTGCGGCATCGGCCGCGGCGACTCCGCGATGCGGGTGGCCGGCCGCCGCCCCAACACCCTCGCCCGGCTCGGCGCCGCCATCGACGCGATCCGCGACCTCGCCGAGGGGCGCGAGGCCGAGGTCGACGGCACCCCGATCCGCATCCCGTGGATCCGGGACGGCCGGCTGCCGGTCTGGATGGCCGCCTACGGGCCCAAGGCCCTCGCCCTGGCCGGCCGGAAGGCCGACGGGTTCATCCTCCAACTCGCCGACCCCTACCTCACCGAACGGATGGTCAAGGCCGTCCGCCGGGCCGCCGAGGAAGCCGGCCGCGACCCCGCCGCCGTCACCGTCTGCGTCGCCGCCCCCGCCTACGTCGGCGACGACCTCGCCCACGCCCGCGAACAGTGCCGCTGGTTCGGCGGCATGGTCGGCAACCACGTCGCCGACCTGGTCGCCAAGTACGGCGAGCACTCCGACCTCGTCCCCGACGAACTCACCGCCTACATCAAGGACCGCCACGGCTACGACTACAGCCACCACGGCCGCGCCGGGAACCCCTCCACCGACTTCGTCCCCGACGCCGTCGTCGACCGCTTCTGCCTCCTCGGCCCCGCCGCCGCCCACATCGAGAAACTCCGCGTCCTGCGCGACGCCGGCGTCGACCAGTTCGCGCTGTACGCGATGCACGACGCCCGCGAAGCCGTCATCGACGCCTACGGCGCGGAAGTCATCCCGGCCCTGTCCTGAACCACCTCAGCGCGGACGGGCGGCGGTCGCGGACCGGACGCGGCCGGAAGCGGAGACGGTGACGTCCAACCGCCCCGGCTGCTGCGCCCCGTCCGCGTCGGGACGGCGGTAGGAGAGCACCCGGGACCCGTCGGCGTCCGGGCCCGGGGCGAGGACGGGACGGACGCCGCTCGCCAGGTCCGGGAACCAGACGGCGGCGAACTCCCCGCCCGCCCGCAGGAGTTGCCCCTCCGGCAGCGGGGACGCCCCGGCCGGGCCCGGATCGGCGAACTCGACGGAGACCAGGCTCCCGCTCCGCTCCTCGAACCGGAACCGCCCCCGGTCGGTGACCACCTCGGTCAGCGCGAAGCGGGAGAGCGCCGGATCGGCCACCGCCGAGGTGGTCTCCACCCGGCTCCCCGGACCGAACAGCCCGTCCGCGAGCTGCCGCGCCGGTCCGAGGACGTCCGCCGAGCCCGAGAACGGGGCGCGGGCCGCCGTCTCGTCGTACAGCGGGACGAACAGCCACACCGCCACCGCCACCGCCGACAGGCCGCCACCGGCCGCGGTCAGCGCCCGCACCCCGTCCCGCCGCACCGCCAACGGCCTCCGCCCGGCCAGCGCCAGCGCGCCCGTGGCCAGCACGGTGCCCAGCAGCGCTCCCGTCGAGTTGTCGACGAAATCGGCGGCGTCGCAGGCCCGGCCCGTCCCCAGCACGGTCTGCAGCAGCTCCGTCGCCGCGGAGAGCACCACGCACCCGGCCGGCACCGACAGCGGACGTCGGAACGCCCACACCCCGAACGCCGCCAGCGGCACGTACAGGGCCAGGTTCAGCAGCCCCTGCTGGCCGAGCGCCACCTCCCAACTGCCCGCGCCGACCGTGCAGTTCACCGAACCGGAGGCGCCGCCCGCGGTCGGCGTCAGCGTCACCGCGACCTCCCCCGCCAGCGCCACGGCCCACAGGACCGGCGCGAGTGCCGACTGCTCCTGCCGGCGGGCCCGGCGGAACATCACCGTCCCGAACAGCGCGCCGAGGACGGCGAAGGCGGGGAAGAGCAGCGGCACGGCGGAGAGGGCGGCTTCGAGCATCGGTCCTCCGGGCGGGACGGGACGGGGAGGCCAGAGGGGAGCACCCCTCGCGGTCGGCCGTCAGCGTACGATCCGCTGTCGGGCGTCGGCAAACTCCCACATGTGTTGTGGGGGTGGTGAGTTGATGGGGCGTCAGGCCGTGGTGAAGGCGGCCGCGTGTTCGGTGGCCCACTGGTGGAAGGTGCGTTCCGGGGTGTCGAGCAGGGTGCGGGTGGTGTCGCCGAGGGGGGTGGGGGTGGTGGTGGCGGTGGCCCAGAAGGAGAGCAGGGAGTCGGCCATCGGGGCGGGCATGAAGCGGGAGAGTTGGCGTTCGGCCTCGGTGCGGGTGATGGTCTCCACCGGGACGGGGCGGCCGAGCACCTCGGACAGGACACCGACCTGCTCGCGCAGGGTGAGGCGTTGGCCGCCGGTGAGGGTGACGGCGCGGCCGCGCAGGGCGGGGCCGGTCAGGGCGGCGACCGCGACGTCGGCGACGTCCGCGGGGTGGATCGGGGCCAGGACGGCGTCCGGGTAGGGGAGTTCGACCGGGAGGCCGGCGCCGATCGGGTGGGCCCAGCCGAGGGCGTTGCTGGCGAAGGCGTCGGGGCGCAGCAGGGTGGCGGGCAGGGCGGAGGCCGTCAGGGCGCGCTCGACCAGCAGGTGGTGCGAACCCAGCGGGTCGCTCTCCGCGTCCGGCGACAGGGCCGAGGCGGAGGAGAGCAGCACCACGTGCTCCACGCCCGCGGCCCCGGCGGCCGCGACGAACGCGTCGATGCCCGCGGGCTCCGGGTACAGGAACACCTGGCGCACGCCCGCCAGCGCCGCCGCGAAGGTGTCGGGCCGGTTCAGCGCCAGCTCGACCCGCTCCACCCCGGCCGGGACGTCGAGCCCGGACGGGCGGGCGCTGGCGGCGCGGACGGGCCGGCCGGCGGCGTGCAGCCGCTCGAGGACGGCGCGGCCGATCTGGCCGCGCGCACCGGTGATGAGGACGGTCATGGGAACCCCCGTGGGTGGAGAGAGGCGGGATGGGAAGCGGGCGGACGTCCGCCGGCCGGCCCGGATCGGGCTATTGATGCATGCTGTCATGCATGTAATTGCCGAGCAACACATTATTGGAAGTCTGCATGCTTCTGCGGGTCGGCATGTTCCTGCGCGCTGTCACGCACCTACCATGGGCGCATGACGAAGAACGACGCCCACTGGCCGCACCCCACGGCCGACGAGCTGCTGGACGCCGTCGGCCCGGCCTTCGGCAAGCTGCGCCGGACCTCGCTGCTGGACGTCGAGCACCCGATCTCCGCCAAGGACCTCAGCCGCACCCTGGTGCTCAACCTCGTCCTGGAGCACACCCGCGACCCGGAGGCCGAGGTCACCGTCGGCGCGATCGCCGAACTCCTCGCCGTCGACCCCTCGGTCGCCAGCCGGATGGTCACCGACAACATCAAGGCCGGCTACCTGCTGCGCACCGCCTCCCAGCACGACGGCCGCCGCACCGTCCTGCACCTCAGCCCCCGGGGCGCCCAGCTGATGGCCCGCTTCCGCCGCCACCAGCGCTCCGCGTTCGAGTACATCACCGCGGACTGGGCCGAGACCGAGCGCCTGGAGTTCGCCCGCCTGATGCTCAAGTACGTCGACTCCCTCGACCACCTGAAGGAGCGTCGGCGCGACACCGACTGACGACCGCACCGGTCGGCGCAGCGCCCCCGGCCCGTCGCCGAACGGCCCCCGGGCCGTTCCCACGGCGGTTCCGGCAGCGGGGAAACCGGGTGCGGGGCGACGGGCGGGTCTGCGAGCATGCGGGGCATGTCGTACGTGCTCACGCCGCTGATCGTCCGCCACGCCCGCCGCCTGCCCGTGCCGGAGGTCGGGGCCGGGGCCGGGGGAGAAGGGCAAGGACAAGGACAAGGACAAGGGGCGGTGGTGGCGCGGCAGTTCGATGCCGCGTTGATGTCGGTGGGCTTCAAGCTGTCCGGTGAGTTGCTGGAGCGGCTGTCCGGGCTGCCGGGTGCGGAGGCCGGGCGGCTCGCCGAGGGCGGGCTGGCCGCCGTCCGGGAGCTGGTCGGCGACCACGTGCGGCACAACGCGTACTTCGTGGACTTCCCGCGCAACGTGCCGGACACCGAGGAGTTCTGGCGGGAGTTGCTGGCCCGCACCGCCGGCGTCGAGGAGGGGGAGGCCGGGCTCGACGGGGTCGACCTGCTGACGCTGGACGGCTACGGCGTGTACCGGCACGGGTACGCCGAACTGCTGGCCGCGCACCGGGAGTTGATCGCCGGTGCGGGCGACCGGGTGACGGTGCTGCACCTCGGCGGCACGCCCGAGGAGGAGGCTGCCGCGCTCTACCTGGCGCTGGCGGGCAGCACCACCCCGCTCGGCGAGCAGGCGCTGCGCGACCTGGCGGAGCTGGCCCGGCACTGCGCGGACGGTCCGCAGCCCGTCGCGATACCCGTCCGGGAGAACCGGGCCACCGTCAACGCGGCCCGGCTGCAAGCCGGTTCGCCGCTGCTCGCGGACACCGTCACCGACGTGCTGCGCACCGCCTGCGCGCTGTCCGGCGGCGATGTGACGCTCGCCGCACCGACCAGGTTTGGCCCGCTGCCGCGCCCGGTGCGCCGGGCCCTGCTGGCCGCGCTGGACGGGCTGGTCGCCGCCGCCCCCGGCAAGCTCGCCGACGTGCTGCCGCACCGCGAGCCGTTCAAGCGGCTCGGCGAGCGCCTGCACCCGCACGAGTACCCGAAGTGGCCGCACGCCGCCGAGGTGTTCGCCGTCGCCCGCGGCGAGTCGGCGGTCCGCAGTTCGGACGGCCGGGTCGAGGAACTCCTCGCCGCCGGGGAGGTCGCCGCCGCCGCCGACCTGCTGGCCGCCGCAGCCCCCGGCAAGCTGCTGCGCGCCCTGGACCGGCTGCTGCGCACCGCCCGCACCGAGCAGGACCGGGCCGCGGTGGCCGCCGCCGCCGAACGCGCCCTGCCCGCCGCGTCCGGCCGGCTGCTGCTCTCGCTGCGCGAACACCTGGGCAACCGGGCCCACCTGGGCAACCGGGCCGGCGCGGGCCCCGAACGGCGGGTCTTCGTCAACCGGTACGCCCGCAGCCACGTCACCGCGGACCACCGCCCGCCGCTGCCCGCCGCCGAACGCGAACGCCTGATCGCCGCCCTCGACGCCGAGACCGTCCGCTGCCTGCCCACCGACCGGCCGCCCCGGCTGCTGGTCGACCCGGAGGT
This sequence comes from Kitasatospora sp. NRRL B-11411, assembly GCF_000721345.1. NCBI lineage: Bacteria > Bacillati > Actinomycetota > Actinomycetes > Kitasatosporales > Streptomycetaceae > Kitasatospora > Kitasatospora sp. NRRL B-11411. The sequence goes on from NZ_JOGH01000040.1 coordinate 35,501, forward strand.
CCTGGACGTCGCCCTGCCGCTGAGCGGCAACGCGAGCGCCACCGGGATCGGCGTGCTGCCGCGCGGCTCCGTGCAGCCCGTCCGGGGCGAGCTGCTGCGGTTCTTCGTGTACTGGAAGCAGCGCGAGCGGCGCACCGACTTCGACCTGTCCGCGCTGATCCTCGACCGGGACTACGGCGACCCGACCTGGATCTCGTTCACCCGGCTCAGCTCCCTGGTGGGCGAGCACTCCGGGGACGTGGTCGACGCGCCCGACGGCGCCTCGGAGTTCATCAACCTGCGGCTGTCGTCGGTCTCCGGCGCGTTCGTCGTGCCGGAGGTGAACGTGTACGAGGGCGAGGGCTTCCAGGAGGTCGAGGAGTCCTTCTTCGGCTGGATGCTGCGCGAGGACGAGCAGCAGGGCCGCCCGTTCGAACCGCGCACCGTCCGGATGAAGTCCGACCTGCGCGGCGCCGGACGGGTCGCCCTGCCGCTGGTGTTCGAACGCCGGGAGGACGGCCGGTGGTACGCCCGCTGGCTGCACGTCCACCTGCGGGGCGAGCCGTCCGCCAACCAGGTCGAGGGCAACCGGGGCACGGTCGCCGACCTGCTGCGGGCCGGCGTCGCGCGCAGCTACCTGACGGTCCGCCACCTGATCGGCCTGATGGCCGCGAACGGGGCGGAGGTCGAGACCTGGGACGGGCGGCTCCCGGACGGCCCGGTCACCTACCTGGGCCTGGAACGGCCGGACGGCCTCCCGGAGGGCTCGGTGGCGATCACGCCGGAGAACCTGCGCGACCTGATCCCGGCCTGACCTCGACCTGATCCCGGCCTGATTCCGGCCTGGCCTCGACCTGATCCCGGCCTGATCCGTTCCGTGCCAGGGCCGGGGGAGGGGGTCAGGCCGGGCGGACGCGGTCACCGATCTCCGGCTGCGCCGCGAACCCGGCCGCCCGGTAGGTGGCGACGCCGCCGGCGTTGGAGCTCGGCGTGCACACCCGCACGCTCGACGAGCCCAGCTCCCGCAGCGCGGCCGCCCCGGCGAGGGTGATCGCCCGGCCCAGGCCGCGGCCGCGGTGGTCCGCGTGCACGCCCATCGGCTCGACCAGCCCCGGCCGGCCCGGGCCCGCCGACCACACCGTCACCACCGCCGCCGCGCCGCCCCGCCGGTCGAAGACGCCCAGGCAGCGGGCGTCCCGGTGATAGGACGGCCCGGCCGACATCGCGTGCCAGTACGCGGCCGAGGGCCGCAGGGTGTCGAACGCCGACCGCAGGACCTCGGCGAAGCCCTGCGCCCGCTCCGGGCCGATCACCTCGACCGGCACGCCCGGGTCCTCCACCGGGGCGGCGAGGTCGCGGAACAGCGGCGTCCACGGCTCGTCCAGGCCCCAGCCCCGCTCGGTCAGCAGGTCGTGGAGCAGCAGGCCGAGCGGCGCCTCGACGGACACCCGGCCGGCCGGCAGCACGCCGCGTTCGGGCCGGGAGAGGTCCTCGGCGAGCTGCCGGGCCAGCTCCTCGTCCCGGAAGGCGTCGGGGGCGGCGGTCATCCGGAACACCGTCGGCGAGTCCTGCATCCCGACGGCCAGGATCCGCCCGCCCCGGCTCCACGTCCGGACCACCGCGGCCGTCTCGGCGGTGCCGAAGCGGTGGTTCCAGCCGAGGTCCCCGGGGTGCAGCTGCATCGGCGCTCCGTCGTCCTGCCACTCCCGCAGCGCGTCCATCGCCCCGCGCGTCCCCTCGGGGCCCGGCGTCCCCGGCGCAATCGTCATGGGCGGGAGCACACACCCCGGCGCGGCCGCCCGCAACCCGATTAACGGCCCGCCGGCAAAGAGAAGAGGGGCCAGGGGCGGGTCCGGTGGCGGGTCCGGTGGCGGGTTCAAGGCCGGGGAAACGCGGGTGACCCGGGGGCGGGGCGGGTGCTAACGTGGCGGCTCGGTGAGGCCATGGACGGGCTTCCTTCTCCTTTCGTATGCATAACGACTCCAGTCCGTCCGCTTTCCTCGCCGTCGACCCCGAGCCGGGGCGCCCGCCACGGGTGCCCCGGCTCGTGTCGTCGACGGGGCGTCAGGAGGGGGCGGGGTCAGGGCTGTTCGGCGAGGTCCGCCTCCAGGGCGCGGGCCGCCGCCTCCAGCACGGCCACCAGCGACTGCAGCCGGTGCGGGTCGTAGCGGACGCCCGGCATCGACACCGACAGGCCCGCCACCGCCGTGCCCGCCGCGTCCCGGACGGTCACCCCGACGGCGACCAGGCCGCGTTCGGAGCGCTCCCGGTTGACCGCGAAACCGGCCCGCCGCAGCCGCTTCAGCTCGGTCCGCAGCTGCGGCAGGTCGGGCCGCTCGCCGGGCCGGTCCCGGTAGCGCTCGGGGGCGTAGACCTCCTCCAACTGCTCGTCGGTCAGCTCGGCGAGCAGCAGCAGCCCGGCGGTGGTGCGGTGCGCGGGGAAGACCATGCCCTCGCGCGAGCCGACCCGCAGGGTCTGCGCGGACTCCACGCTGGCGATGAACCGGGCGGTGTCGCCGGCCCGGACGATCAGGTTCACCGTCTCGTCCAGCACGTCCACCGCCCGGCGCAGGTGCGGCAGCGCGGCCGGGCGCAGCCGGGAGACCAGCGAGCGGGAGTGCGCGGCCAGCTCCAGTACCGGGCCGGCCCGGTACGTCCGGTCGTCGTCCTGCACCGCGAAGTCCCGGTAGACCAGCATGCCCAGGATCCGGTGCGCCGTGGAGCGGGCCACGCCCAGGCGTTCGGCGACCTGGGAGACCGTGGCCCCGCCCTCCAGTTGCAGCATGGTCGCGGCCCGCAGCGCGTGGTCCACGCTGGCGATCGGGTACGGCGGCGGGGTCTTCAGCGGCTTGTCCACGGCGGGGCCCTTCGGTGGCTGTTCTGCTGTGAAGAATCTACCCGTTCTCCTGGGCGGGACGAGGCACGCTGGGCCCGTGATCGAGTCCACCCCCGCCCCAGACCCCGCAACGGGCTCCCCGGTCCGGCTCCAGGCCGTCGCCGCGGCCGGGCAGCCCGAGGTCACCCCGGCGCTCCACGAGCTCTACCGGGGCTTCGAACAGGAGCTGCTCGTCCCGCTGTGGACCGAGATCGGCGACCTGATGCCCGCCCACCCCCGCTCGCACGCCGCCCCGCACCTGTGGCGCTGGCAGAAGCTGCGCGAACTCGCCGCCCGTGCGGGCGAGTTGGTCCCGGTCGGACGCGGCGGCGAACGCCGGGCGATCGCGCTGGCCAACCCCGCGCTCGGCGGCCGCCCGTTCGCCACCCCCACCCTGTGGGCCGCCGTCCAGTACCTGATGCCCGGCGAGGACGCCCCCGAGCACCGCCACACCCAGCACGCCTTCCGCTTCGTCGTCGAGGGCGAGGGCGTGTGGACCGTGGTCGGCCGCGACCCCGTCGCCATGCGCCGCGGCGACTTCCTCCCGCAGGCCGGCTGGAACTGGCACGCCCACCACAACGCCACCAGCGCCCCGATGGCCTGGATCGACGGCCTCGACATCCCGTTCCAGTACGCGGGCGAGACCCAGTTCTTCGAGTTCGGCCGGGACGAGATCTCCGCCGCCGAACGCGCCACCCCCGACCGCTCCCGGGCCGAACGCCTCTGGGGCCACCCCGGCCTGCGCCCCGTCGGCGCCCGGTGCCCCGGCCCCGGCAGTCCGCTGCTCGCCTACCGCTGGGAGCACACCGACCGTGCGCTGACCGACCAACTCGCCCTGGAGGCCGAGGGGTTCGGCGGCACCGTCGAGCCCGGCCACGCCGCCGTCCGGTTCACCGACCCGGCCACCGCGGGCGACGTGCTGCCCACCCTGCGGGCCGAGATGCACCGGATCGCCCGCGGCGCCGAGACCGCGCCCGTCCGGGAGACCGGCTCCTCCGTCTACCAGGTCTTCGACGGCTCCGGCACCGTCACCGTCGGCGAACGCACCTGGACGGTCGCCCGCGGCGACCTGTTCACCGTCCCCTCCTGGCAGCCGCTCTCGATCCGCTCCGAGGCCGGCGCCACCGACTCCGACTCCGGCGCGCTCGACCTGTTCCGGTTCAGTGACGCCCCGATCTTCGAAGCCCTGCACCTGCAGCGCACCCACGTGGAAGGAACCACCCGATGAAGCTCGCCACCCTCCGCACCGGCGGCACCACCCGCGCCGTCCGGCTCGACGGCGACACCCTGACCGACCTCGGGTACCCCGACCTCGGCGCGCTGCTCGCGGAAGACGACTGGGCGGGGATCGCCGCCGCCGCGACCGGGGCGACCCACCCGCTGGCGGGCGCCGAGTTCGCGCCCGTGGTGCCGCGGCCCTCCAAGGTGGTGTGCGTCGGCCTCAACTACCGCAACCACATCCAGGAGATGGGCCGCGACCTGCCCGAACACCCCACCCTGTTCGCCAAGTTCGCGGACTCGCTGATCGGCGCGGGCGACGACATCCTGCGCCCCGCGGAGACCGCGGAGCTCGACTGGGAGGTCGAACTCGCCGTCGTCATCGGCAAGTCCGCGCGCCGGGCCCGCGGCGAGCAGGCCGAGGCCGCGATCGCCGGGTTCACCGTCCTCAACGACATCACCTGCCGCGACTGGCAGTTCCGGACCCGCGAGTGGCTCCAGGGCAAGACCTGGGACTCCACCACCCCGGTCGGCCCCTACCTCGTCACCCCCGACGAACTGCCCGGCGGCGTCCGCCCCGCGCTCGACGTCACGCTCACCGTCGACGGCGAGACCATGCAGTCCGACAACACCGGCGACCTGCTGTTCGACCCCGTCGCCCTGGTCGAGTACGTCTCCACCGTCATCCGCCTTCACCCCGGCGACCTGATCGCCACCGGCACCCCCGGCGGCGTCGGCCACGCCCGCAAGCCCGCCCGCTACCTGAGCGGCGGCGAGCGGGTCGTCACCGAGATCCAGGGCCTCGGCCGACTGGAGAACCGCGTCGTGCGGGACGGCGCCGAATGAGCGGCCGCACCCTGGCCGACGCCCGGGGCTGGGCGGCGCTCGGCACCCGGCTCTTCCTGGCCGCCGCCGAGGGCTTCGGCCCCGCCGAGTACGCCGCCCCCACCCCGCTGCCCGGCTGGAGCCGGGCCCACCTCGCCGCCCACCTCGCCGCCAACGCCGACGCGCTCGGCAACCTGGTGCACTGGGCCGCGACCGGCGAACCCACCCCGATGTACGCCTCCCCGGAGGAGCGGCTGGCCGGCATCGAACGCGGCCGCGCCCTGCCCGCCGCCGAACTCACCTCCTGGGTCAGGGAATCCGCGCAGCGGCTGACCGCCGGCCTGGACGCCCTCACTCCCGAGCAGTGGCAGGCCCCCGTCACCACCGCCCAGGGCCGCACCGTCCCCGCCGCCGAACTCCCCTGGCTGCGCGCCCGCGAAGCCTGCGTGCACGCCGTCGACCTGGCCGCCGGCACCGCCTTCGCCGACCTCCCGGCCGGCTTCCTGGCCGCCCTCTGCGCGGACGTCCTCGCCAAGCGGACCCCCGCGTTCGCCCTGCGGACCCCGGACGGCGGCGTTCGGTGGAACCCGCCGGGCGACGGCGAGCAGCCGGTGCTCGAAGCGGAACTCCCGCAGCTCGCCGCCTACTTGACCGGCCGCCAGCACATCGAGGGCGCCCCGCCCCTCGGCCCCTGGCTCTGACGCCCGAGCCCGGTTCTCCCGGGCCCCGTGCCCCGGGCCCCGTGCCCCGGCTCTCCCGGGCCCGTGCCCCACCGCTCCCCTTCCCCGGCGTGCACCTGCCTCCCCGTGATGTCGAAAGAAGCAGCTCATGAACCCTCCCACCACCCCTGACGTGCTCGTCGTCGGCGGCGGCATCGGCGGTCTCGCGGCCGCGTTCGCGCTGGCCCGCAAGGGCCTGGGCGTGCGCGTGCTGGAGCGGGCGAAGGAGTTCGGCGAGGTCGGGGCGGGGCTGCAGATCGCGCCCAACTGCACCCGGATCCTCGCCGACTACGGCCTGCTGGACGAGGCCCGCGAGCTGGGCGTGCTGCCCGACGGGATGGTGATGCGCGACGCGCTGGACGCCCGCGAGCTGACCCGGCTCGACCTGCGCGACCTCGAACGGCGCTACGGCTACCCGTACGTGGTGATCCACCGCAGCGACCTGCACGGCATCTTCCTGCGGGCCTGCCGGCGGGCCGGGGTCGAACTGCTCACCGACCGCACCGTGGTCGACTACCGGCAGGACGGCGACGGCGCCCGGGTGGTGCTGGCGGACGGCAGCACCGAGCGGGCGCCGCTGGTGATCGCCGCCGACGGGCTGCACTCGGTGGCGCGCCGCAAGCTGGTCGGCGACGAGGTGGTCAGCTCCGACTACGTCGCCTACCGGGCCGCCGTCCCGATCGAGCAGGTCCGGGGCAACGGCATCGCCGAGCACGACGTCACCGTGTACGTCGGCCCGCGCTGCCACTTCGTGCAGTACGCGCTGCGCGGCGGCGAGATGTTCAACCAGGTCGCGGTCTTCGAGTCGCCCAAGGCCAAGGCGGGCGACCCCGACTGGGGCACCCCCGACGAACTCGACGCCGCGTTCGGGGCGACCTGCGACACCGTCCGCACCGGCATCCCGCTGATGTGGCGCGACCGCTGGTGGCAGATGATGGACCGCGACCCGGTGGAGACCTGGGTGCACGGCCGGATCGCGCTGCTCGGCGACGCCGCGCACCCGCCGCTGCAGTACATGGCCCAGGGCGCGATCATGGCGATCGAGGACGGCTGGGTGCTCGCCGAACACGCCGCCCGGCTGACGGACGAGGGCGGACTCCCGCAGTGGGACGCCGCGTTGGCCGCCTACCAGGACGTCCGGGTGGAGCACTGCCGCCGCGTCCAGACCACCGCCCGCAGCTGGGGCGACCTGTGGCACCTGGACGGCGAGGCCCGGCTCCGGCGCAACGAGGTCCTGCGCGAACGGGTCGCCGACGACTACGCGTTCACCGACTGGATCTACGGCCCGACCGCCCTCACCCCCGACCGGGAACCGCCGATGTTCACCCCCGTCCCGCTGACGGGCGCGCGCCCGGAGGAACAGCCGGCCCGCTGACGGGCGCGCGCCAGGAGGAACAGCCGGCCCGCTGACCGCCCGACGGCGTGTCAGCGGCGGATGCCAGGATGCCCGGATGGGAGAGACGATCACCTACGTGCGGGGCGACGCCACCGCGCCGCAGGGCAAGGGCGTGCGGATCATCGCGCACGTGTGCAACGACCTCGGGGGCTGGGGGAAGGGGTTCGTGCTGGCGCTCTCCCGGCGCTGGCCCGAGCCGGAGGCCGCGTTCCGCCGCTGGCACCGGGAGCGGGCCGGCAACGACTTCGGGCTGGGCGCCCTCCAGTTGGTGCAGGTCAGCCCCTACCTGTGGGTGGCCAACCTGGTCGGCCAGCGCGGCACCCGCACCGCCCGCTCCACGGGCGTCCCGGTCCGCTACGAGGCGATCGACGCCGCCTTGGCCAAGCTGGCCCCCGAGGCCGAACGGCTCGGCGCCTCCGTCCACATGCCCCGGATCGGCTGCGGCCTGGCGGGCGGCCGGTGGGAACGGGTCGAACCGCTGATCACCGCACGGCTCACCGCCCGGGGCGTACCGGTGACGGTCTACGACCACGGGTAGCGGGGTCCGCCCCCGGTGGTGGCCGCCCCCGGTGGCGGCCCTCTTCCGCTGCGGGCGGATCGGCGGGACGCTGGGGGTGCGTCGGGTGTTCGATTCGGTGGGCCCGGGGCGGGGGAGGGGAATCGTGGACCTGCGTCAGCGGGTGGTGCGGCGGAGTCCGTTCGTGGTCTGGACGCTCAACGGACTGGCCGCGGTGTCGGTGCTGCTGTTCGTGCACACCATGGTGCGGCAGAACCTGTCGCCGGACGGGCAGCGGGACTGGCCGTGGTCCTGGCAACTGCTCGACGCGCAGAGCGCCACCGCCGCACTGATGGCCGGGATCGGGGCGATCATCGCCCGGGCCCAGTTCGCCCGCACCGTGCAGCCGCTGCTGGGCGGCCGGGCCTGGCCGGGGATCGGGCACGCGCCCGACGGGGCACTCGCCTGGACGTGCCACCTGGTCAACAGCGGCCAGAGCGCGGTGGTGGTGGTCTCCGTCGAGTACTGGATCGACTTCGGGGTGCCCGCGCCCGCCGCCGAGGAGTCGGCCGGACCGGCGCCGAGCACGGGCTGGACCGACCGGGCCGGGGCGATCGCGGCCGTCACCCCGTACGGGCTGCGCCCCGGCACGGACTACCGGCTGGCCTCCATCAGCCCGAACAGCGTGTTCGGCGGCGAGAGCAACTACCTGCTCGGCTGGCTCGCCGAGCCCGCGCTCGTGGTGGTCCGGGACCTGTACGTGCGGGTCACCGTCCGGGACCGGCTCGGCGACCTGCACCAGCGGGCCATCTCCTGCCTCACCGACGCCGACCGCCCGCTCACCCACGCGGTCCCCGACCAGGTGTAGCGGCCGGCCACCGGCCACCGGCCACTTGCGCGTGCGGCATGCCCGGGGGCCCGTCCCTTGCGCATTCCGGGAGGGTGCGTGCCCCGCGCGCATGGCGCCCGTACGGTGGCCCCATGAGCCACCCGCACACCCCCGCCCCCGCCCCCGGCCACGATCACGGACACGACCACGGCCACCAGCACGGCCACGGCCACGGTCAGGACCCCGACCACGGCCACCAGCAGCACCGGCACCCCGCCGAGGACGACGCCGCGCAGGCCGAGGTCCTCGACCTGGACGCCGAGGTGCTGGCCGAGCACCTCGCCGCGATCACCGACTGGCTGCCGCTGGACGCCGAACCGCGGCACGTCGTCGACCTCGGGGCCGGCACCGGCGCCGGCACCTTCGCCCTGCTGCGCCGCTTCCCCGAAGCCCGGATCACCGCCGTCGACGCCTCGCCCGGCCACCTGCTGCGCCTGCGCGAGAAGGCGCACGCCCTGGGCCTGGCGGGCCGGATCGCCACCGTGCAGGCCGACCTGGACGGCGCCCGCTGGCCGGACCTCGGCACTCCCGACCTGGTCTGGGCGTCCGCCTCGATGCACCACCTGGCCGACCCCGTCCGGGCGCTGCGCCAGGTCCGCGACCTCCTCGGACCGGACGGCGTGTTCGCCCTGGTCGAACTGGCCGGCTTCCCGCGCTTCCTGCCGCCCGACGCGCCCGCCGAGCGCCCCGGCCTGGAGGAGCGCTGCCACGCCGCGACCGACCGCCTGCACGCCGAGCACGTCCCGCACCGGGGCGCCGACTGGGGGCCGATCCTGACCGCCGCCGGGCTCACTGTCACCGGCGAACGCGCCGTCACCGTCGACATCGCCGCCACCGAGCACCCCTCCGTCGGCCGCTACGCCCTGGCCACCCTGCGCCGGATCCGCTCCGCCGCCGCCGAGACGCTCGACCCCGCGGACCTGGCCGCCCTCGACCGGCTGGTCGACGCCGACGGCCCGGACAGCATCGCGCTGCGCCCGGACCTCGCGGTGCGCACCGAACGCCAGGTCTGGGCCGCCCGCCGCTGAGCGGCGGCTCGTCTTCCGGCGGCCGATGGGGGAGACTCTCGGGCATGGTCTCAGTAGTGCAGAACGTGGCGATCGACTGTGCGGACGCCTATGGACTGGCCCGGTTCTGGAGCGAGGTGACGGGCCGTCCGGTCGACCCGGACAGCGGGCCGGGCGATCCGGAGACGCTGGTGGAACTGGCCGAGGGCGGCCCGGTGCTGTACTTCAACCAGGTGCCCGAGCCGAAGACGGTCAAGAACCGGGTCCACCTGTGCCTGCGCCCCGACACCGCCCGCGACCCGGAGGTCGACCGGCTGCTCGCCCTCGGCGCCACCCTGGTCGCCGACCGCCGCAACGCCGACGGCACCGGCTGGGCGGTGCTGGCCGACCCGGAGGGCAACGAGTTCTGCGTCCTGCGCGGCGCCGCCGAGCGGGCCGCCACCGGCTGACGGCAGGTGGCAGGCGGCTGACGGCAGGTGGCCGATGGCAAGGCGGCCGGGGCCGCCCCTCCCGCACGGAGGGGCGGCCCCGGCCGTTCTCCGGTGGGGACCGGACTGGGGTCGGGCTGGGGACGGACTGGGGTCGGGTTTACGGGTAGGCGACCAGGTTGGCCACGTTGGTGGTGGAGTTGGACGGGCCGCCGGTGGAGTTGATGACGTGGGCGATGGTGCCGGTGCCGCCGAGCGAGACGGTCACCATGTCGTGGAAGCGGACGGTGGAGCGGTTCGGGACCTCGAAGGAGTGCTCCTCGACCACGGCCGGGTTGACGTTGAAGTAGGCGTAGGAGCCCAGACCCCAGGCCTCGTGATCGGTCACCGAGTCGGCGACCTTGTAGGCCGGGTAGCCGCGGGTCGAGCCGTTCGTCCAGGCGGCCTGGTTCGGCGGGTCGTACGGCAGCTCGTTCTGGAAGAAGTAGGTGCGGCCGTTGTTGCCGTTCCAGATCACCTGGGTCTGCTGGTAGTGCTCGACGAACAGGCCGTACATGGTGACGTTGTTGCCGTTGACGACCAGCCCGTTGGCGGCGGTGTTGCTGGTCCAGCCGACCCCGCTGCCGTGGTCCGCGCGCCACAGCCACATGTGGTCGCCGATCACGTTGTTGGAGTTGACCACCAGCGACTGGGTGGCCTTGCCGACGCCCGCGCCGCCGATCCGGAAGAACACGTCGTGCAGCGAGGTCGGGTCGGCGCTGTGGTCGGCGGACGAGCCCGCCGCGCCGAGCTGCATCAGCACCGGGGAGTTGACCGTCCCGGCGTCGATCAGCAGGCCGGCCAGCTTGACGCCGTCCACGTCGGCGACGTTGACGGCGGTGACGCCGTTGTCCGGGACGAGGGTGGCCAGGCCCAGGCCGAGCACCACGGTGTCGGCGCGGTTGATGTTCAGGGTCTGGTTCAGGTGGTAGACGCCCGGGGTGACCAGCAGGTTCTTGCCCTGGGCCAGCGCCGCGTTCATGTCGGCGGCGGTCGCGCCCGGCTTCACGATGAAGAACCGGTCGATCGGCAGCGAACTGCCCGGCTGCGCGCCGCCCGCCCAGCTGGTGCCGGAGGTGTTGGAGCGCAGCGCCGGGACGAACACCTGGTACGCGCCCGCGGCGTCCACGTACAGGAAGGGCTTCTCGCGCACCACCGGGGTCTGGTTGACGGTGGTGTAGGGCGGGTTGGGGAAGGAGTTGGCGGGCGCGTTGACGTCGCCGACGAACACCATGTTCCAGTTGGAGCCCGTCCAGCTGCCCCACTGCGCGTTGCGCGACAGCCACTGCTGCTGGGAGCCGGAGCGGACCTGGCCGTCGATCTTCGAGTCGGCGATGAAGCCGCCCGAGGACCAGCCGCCGTCGTCCAGCTGCAGGTTGCCGCGCACGTGCATCCGGCGGTAGGGCGCGGCCTGGGAGACCGCCCAGCGGTCGGTGCCGCCGGTCGGGTTGACCGACAGGTTCTCGGCGGAGCGCCAGAAGTTCTGCGTCGCGTTGCCCTGGAACCAGTCGGCCTCGGCGTGCACCGCGCCGTTGATGGTGACGTCGTCGGGGGACAGGCCGAGGCCCGCGACCTGGGTGTAGAAGCCGACGTTGGCGTCCACGCTGTAGCTGCCCGGCTTGAACAGCAGGGCCTGGCGCTGGGCGCCGAACTGGTTGGTCTCCTGCTGCGAGAAGACCGCGTTCAGCTTGGCCTGGATGGTCGCGGCGGGCGTCGACGGGTCGAAGACGGCCACGTTCGGCCCGAAGTCGGGCGTGCCGGGCGGGTTCGTGACGGTGCTCCCGAAGGTGAAGGACTGCGCGGCGGTGCCGTTGCAGGCGTACTGCTGCAACTGCACCGCGTCGGCGGTCGAGGCGCTCGGCACGTCCAGGCACTTGCCGCTGTTGCGGTTGACGAAGTGGTACGCGCCGCCCGCCTCGGCGACCGCCTGCCACTGCTGGTTCAGGCCGCCGCCGTACGTCCACAGCTGGACCTTGGCGGCGTCGGCGGTGGAGACGTCGACCACGTCCAGCACCTTCGACGTGTCGTTCTGGTTGTTGATCCGGACGTACCCGTTGCCGAGGTCCTGGACCTGCCACTGCTGGGCGGTGGTGCCGTTGCACGCGTACTGCTGGACGGCGGTGCCGTTGGCGGTGGCGGCCGCGGCGGCGTCCACGCACTTGCCGGAGTTCTGCGCCACCAGCGTGGTCGCCCCGGTCGGGACGGCCGCCAGGGCGGCGGGGGCGGGGGAGAGCAGCGCCGTGGCGGAGGCCAGCAGGCCGGCCGTGGCGGTCAGCGGGAGGAGTCTCTTGCTGCTGCGCATGGGTGTCGCTCCTTTCTCAGGTCGACGGGCGGTCAGGCGGGCAGGTTCCACTGCTGGTTGGCACCGCCGAAGCAGTCCCAGACCTGCAGCCGGGTGCCGTTCGCCGAGGACGGGCCGGTGGCGTCCAGGCAGCGGCCGGAGGCCGGGTTCACCAGGGTCTTGTTCGCCTGCGCCTGCCACTGCTGGGCGCCGGTGCCGTTGCAGTCGTACAGCTGGGCCTGGGTGCCGTTGGCGGTGCCGCCCGAGGTCAGGTCCAGGCACTTGCCCAGCGCCCGGATCGTGCCGTCGGTGCCCACCGTCCACTGCTGGGCGGCGGTGCCGTTGCAGTCGTAGAGCTGCACGGCGGTGCCGTTGGCCGAGCTGGCGGCCGCCACGTCCACGCACTTGCCGCCGTAGCCGGTGATCTGGCCGGTGCGGCCGCCGGTCGGCGGGGTGGTGGAGCCGCCGGTGATCTGGTTGAAGGTCTTCGCGAACTGGTACGCCGACTGCGGGGTGCCGCTGCAGGTGTCGGAGAGGGTGCCGTTGCTGGCGCACGCCTTGTCGCGGCCGAGGGCCCAGAAGGCGAGCAGCTGGATGCCCTTGGACGCGGCGAAGGTCTCCAGGGTCTGCGCGTTGGCGGTGGAGAACACCTCGGAGGTGGTGTCGTTGACCCCGATCATCGGGGTGTTGCCCTCCATCGCCCACAGCTGGTCGGAGGTCTTGGAGGTCCAGATCTGGCCCAGCTGGGTGTGCAGGCCGTTGGCGGCGCTGATCGCGGCCTGGCCCATGTCCATCGGCGAGCCGTAGTCCATCGTCATGATGTTGACGGCGTTGACGGTCAGGCCGCGGCTCTTGGCGTTGTTCAGCAGGCTGATCGAGTTGGATTCGAGTCCCGAAGGGCTGACCGGCAGCGTGTAGTTGACGTCCAGGCGCTTGCCCGCGGCCGCCTGGGCCTGCTGGAGCTGGGCCAGCGCCTGGTTGCGGCGGTCGTTGGCGGCGGTGTCGTTCAGCGCGCCGCCCTCGACGTCCAGGTCGATGCGGGTGAGGTTGAGCGCGTCCACCACCCGCTTGTACTGCGCCTGGAGGGTGGAGACGCTGGTGCACGCCTGGCCCAGCTCGGTGCCGGAGGCGCCGCCGAAGCTGGCGATCACGTCGCCGCCGGCCGCCCGGTGCGCGTTGATCGCGTTGGTCCAACCGGCGTCCGTGATCGGGGTGTTGCCGTTGAACGTGGCGTTGCAGCTGCCGTCGCTGATCACGAAGGCGAGGGTGACGTACTTCAGCCCGCCGCTGTTGCGGGCGTCCGCCAGGGTGTTCGGCGAGTTCCAGGTCTCCAGGTACGGCGCCGCGTAGTGCGCCGGGAAGCCAGGCCCCGCGTTGGCGGCGGCCGAGGCCGGGCCGGCGCCGGCCACCAGCAGGCCGGCCACCGTGGCGGGCAGCGCGACGGCGGCCGCGGCGGCGCGCAGGGCCGTACGGGGGCGGGCGTGGGGGCGAGCGTGGGAACGGGCGCTGGAACGGGTGCGGATCAAGGCGGCTCCTCGTGGGGGAGAACGTTCACTCGTTCAGGTAGTGAACGCGAAGCGATGCCTGAGGGAGCGTCCGGAGCGGTCCGGGCAGGGCGGAGCGTCCCCCTGACGGGGGATCAACGTGGTGGTGGCCAACAGCCCTGCCGGCTTTGGTCTGGACCTTTTTCAAGACGTGAAGTTAGGGGCGTCTGCGCGACCACGTCAACCCCTGTGCGTACAGGAGTCGAAGGACGTGTGCGGAGCGGGGCGGTGGTTGACCGCCGCGCCGGGGCGTGCCTAGATTGTATTTGCTTGCAAATGTGAATCGGTCGCGGCACCGGCGACGGGCCGCGCGGAACGGGGAGGCGCGCACCATGGCCGAGGACTTCAACCAGCAGGTGATCGAACGGTTCCGGGCCAACGGCGGGAAGGTCGACGGCTTCCCCGACCTGCTGCTGCTCACCGTCGCCGGACGGCGCACCGGCCGACCCCGCACCACCCCGCTCGCCTACCGCGAGGACGCCGGACGCTACCTGGTCTTCGGCTCCAACGGCGGAGCCCCGCAGCACCCCCTCTGGTACCGCAACCTGCTCGCCGCCGGCGGCGGTACCGCCGAACTCCCCGACGGCGCGGGCGGAACCGTCGCCCACTCGGTCCGCCCCGTCGAGCTCGACCCCGACGAACGCGCCCGCCAGTACGCCGAACAGGCCCGCCGCGTCCCGGCCTTCGCCGAATACGCCGACCGCGCCGACCGCGCCATCCCGGTGATCGCCCTGCACCCGCTCGACCTCTCCGGCGACCCCGCGCTGCCCGCCGCGATCGTCGCCGGACTCCGGCTCCACCACGAGGACCTGCGCCGCCAACTCGCCGACCTGCGGGCCCGCCTGGACGGCGCAGCCGTGCCGCCCGGGGCGGACTTCCGGACCGCGGGGCCGGGGGCGGGGCTCGGGCCGGGGGCGGGGCCCGACCTGGCGGCCCAGTTGCGGGCCCGCTGCCTGAGCTTCTGCCACGGGCTCGACATGCACCACATCCGGGAGGAGGGCGCGTTCACCGCCTTCCAGCGGCAGTACCCGCAACTCGGCCCCGCGATCGCCCGCCTGCGCGCCGACCACCGCACCGTCGCCGACGCCCTCGCCCGCTTCGAGGCCCACCTCGCCACGCCCGCCGCCGCCGACCCCGCCGCCCTGCGCACCGAACTCGACCGGCTGACCGAGGGGTTGGAGGCGCACTTCGCGTACGAGGAGGAACGGCTGCTCGCGGTGTCCGCCCCGCACCCGGAGCGCTGAGGCACGGGAGCGTGCGGGCGTGGACGGGGCTGCCGGCGGGGGTGGACGGGGCTGCGGGCGGGGTCCGGTAGCGTGAGGTGCGGCTCCGCGACCGTGGGGCCGGACCTCGACGCGTACCGACCCGGGAGGGCGCATGACCGGCCCGTCCGCGGACCTGCCGAACGGTGGCGAAGATGGCGACGGGGGCGATGGCGGGGGCGGCGGGGGGCTCTCCGCGGACGACGCCGTCCGGGCGATGCTGCTGCTGATGCCGCGGGTCGCCGCCCGGGTCAAGCGGACCGCGGTGCCCGAGGCGCTGGCCGGCTTCCAGCTCGCGCCCCGGCACCTCTCGCTGCTGGCCTACCTGGTCTTCGACGGACCGATGCCGGTCGGCGCGCTCGCCGAACGCCTCGAAGTCGCCCACACCACGGCCAGCCTGATGGTCGGCGACCTCACCCGCCAGGGCGTCCTGGACCGCCGCCCCGACCCCGCCGACCGCCGCCGCACCATCGTCTCGCTGACCGCCGACCCCACCACCCGCACCGCCATCGAACGCTGGCTCGCCAACGGCTCCGCCTCCTGGCGGTCCGCCTTCGCGCCGCTCACCCCCGCCGAACGCGCCCTGTTCGTCCGCACCATGGCCGCCTACGAACAGGGCACCGCGGACGGCTCCTGACGGACCGTCAGGCTGGGGCGGCGGGCCTGACTGCCGGAGCGGGCGGGGTCAGCGGAGCGGGCGGGGTCAGCGGAGCGGGCCGCGGTTGAGCAGCAGGTTCCGGCGTTCGGACAGCGTCATCGGCCGCGGGTGCAGGACCGCCAGGGCGGCGTCGGCCTCCCCGGCGGCGGTGAGGTTCGCGGCGGCCGCCGCGACGGACAGCGGGGACAGCCGCCCGGCCTCCCGGAGCAGGACCTCCAGCCGCCCGTGCTGGCCCGCCCGGCGGAACCCGGCCACCAGGTCGGGGAACTCCGCGGACGCCCGGACCGCCGGGGCCAGGCAGACCAGCCGCTCTGCGACCGCGAACTGCCCGGCGGCGTGGAACGCCGCGACCACCGCACCGAGTTCGGCGGCCGGCCAGGCCCGGGCAACCGTCGTCACCAGGTCGTCCGGCGAGATCCCCGGGTGCCGGACCTGGTGCAGCGTCGGCAGCCACTCGGCCCGGAACCGCTCCGGCCCCGACGGCCGGGACCGGATCCACTCCAGGAACGCCGCCTCGTCCGCGACCCCCGCGGCGGTGAGCGCACCCACCGCCGTGACGACCGCCGCGAACGGCGGCACCCCCGGCCGGGCCGCGACCGCCCGCATCCCGCGGGCCAACCGGGCGAGCAGCGCGGCCCGCTCCGCCTCGACGGCCCGCGTGCGGTGGGCGAACCGGGCGAACAGGGCGGCCCGCTCCACCGCGACCGGCACGGCTGGTGCTGGTACTGGTGTTGCGACTGGTGTCGATACCGGTGCCGGGTACGGGAGTTGTGGGTGGTGGGCTTCGAGGGCGGCGGTCAGCATGGTGAGGCGCAGGTGCTGCCCGGCCTCGCGGAGCCCGGCGAGGAGGGCGGGGAGTTCGGCGGTGGTGCGGCGGGCCGGAATGCTGCGGACGATCTCGTTGGCGAGCCGGGGCAGCCGGGCCTCCTCGTAGGTGGCGAGCAGCGCACCGATCCCGGCCGCCGGCCAGGCCCGGGCCACGGCGTCCACCCAGGCGGTGGACTGGTAGCCCCGGCCGTGCCGGGCCAACAGCTGCTCGGGCGGCGGGAGTTGACCGGCGGCGTCCAGCGCCCGGATCCAGTCGACGTACGTCGACTCCCCGGCGTGCGATCCGGGCTCCGGAACGGACAGCGGGGCCGTGACGGCGGTCGGCGGGAGCGGCCGGGTGTCGGCCGGCGGTGCCGGGGTGGCCGGTGGGGCCGGGGTGGGCAGCGGGGCCGGGGTGGGCAGTGGGAAGGTCGCGGCGGTCGGCGGGAGCGGTCGGGTGTCGGCCGGGG